>JAEUQZ010000365.1 GCA_016788965.1 Anaerolineae bacterium
TTCCGATCTGGGGCGCAGGTGATCCAGATGAGGATAAGCAGAACAGGCAGTATCAGGCGGCGGCGGGCGGGAGGCAATCTGCCCATCAGGTACGGGAGGGCGCTGCCGACCATCGCCGCGCACAGGCTCAACAGACCGACGATCCAACTCTCTGACCGCAGTACAGTCAGGGCAAGACCGATGACGGTCAGCCCGCTGAGGACAAAGAATCCCTGGATAACCCGCCAGCGCCGCGACACGATGATGGCCGCCAGTCCTCCGATAGCGATCAGGCCATGCACCAGGCCGAGGGTCAACTGCGGTTCGGGGCGGAGGATTTCAGGATCGATCAGATGCGGTGGAGCCAGCAGGTTGGTCAGGTTGAATTCAAGCGGCTGCGCCTGGATATCCGGCGCGACCCAGGTGATGGCGTCCTGTTCCAGCAGGGCAGGAATCCAGTAGAAGCTGGCGACTCCGATCCCCAGGATCAGTGGAATCCAGACGGCGCGGATTCGGAAGCGAGCTGGAGTGGTCTGCCGGAGCCAGACGGCATAACCCAGGCTGATGGCCGCGCCGACGATGGCCGCGACCGGGTTAGTGAGAATCAGTCCGGCGAAGAGCAGCGTGGCAGTCACCAAATCCATTGGATGGCGGGTCATCAGCAGGCGGTCGAGCGCCCAGAGCAAGGCGGCTATCAGGGCAGTGATGGTGATGGCGGTCAGATCGCCCAGGATGTGCGGGGCGGTGACGGCGAGGTAAGGGCTGTAGACGGTCAGCACGGCGGCCAGTATGCCTGCGGTGGCGTTGACGCGACGCAGCATCAGGACGTAGACGGCGATCCCTGCCGCGCAGATCACCAGCACGTAGGTGATCCGGGCGGCGCTGATGGGGTCATTGGTCAGCAGAACCTGAATGAGGGCGGCGAGATAGGCCGGGCCGGGGGGGTAGAAGTTGGGGATGGGAGCGCCGAGTTCACCCAGGACATGCGGCGACCAACGCGGATAAAAGCGACCTTCCTGGATCGAGGCGGCGATGTTGGCTGTCTGGTAGACGACCTGCTCGCTGCCGTTGGTCTGGGGCAGGTTCAGGTCGATCAGGAACGGCCAGGCGGCCAACAGGCTGAAGGCCAGTACCAGCAGCAGCCCCCAATCCACACCCTGACGGGCCTGACGCATCCAGTCGGGTAAGTCATAGGGCAGGGTGTCCTCGTCGTTCCACATGCTTTCGATTGTACATGATGCGCTTGATTTAGGGGGGGCGCGATGCTATGCTGGCAATCCGTGAACAGGCCAATCAGAGAAGCTCAAGGATGAGTTCCTCGATAATTCCAGGTGGAAATCACTCGATCCAGATTCGCGCGGCAGCTAAGGATGACCTGCCCGGAATGGCGGCTATCTGGCACGAGAAGACCCTGCTGCAACAGCAGTTCGCGCCCAACCTGCGACTGCTGCCTGACGCGCGGGATCGCTGGTCGCAGGCGGTGGGGAACTGGCTGGAAATGCCCGATCATCGGGTCTGGGTTGGCGAAGATCAAGGGGTGCTGACAGGCTACCTGATCGCGCAGATACAGGACTCGCCGCCGGGTTGGGATCCGCCCAGGCATGGCGCGATTGTCGATCTGGGCGTGGATATGCATATCACGCGCGGCGGCACGGGCAAGCTGCTGCTGACGACCGCGCTGGATTGGTTTTGGGAGCAGCAGCTTCGATACAGCCTGTCGGCGGTGCTGTGTACCCAGCCGGTGGAGCAGGCTTTCTGGCGGTCACAAGGGACAATTGAATGGCAGAACGTGTTGTGGCTGACGTTGTGATCCGCGAGGCGACGCTCGATGACGCCGATGCACTGGCGGAGATGTGGCTGGCGCTGGTGCGGTATCATCGGGCGCTGGACTCGAATCTGCCGACGGCCGCGCGGGGCGGGGAACATCGTTATGTGCGCCGCCTGTTCGACCGGTTGGGCGATCCGACCACGCGCGTGCTGATCGCCGAAGCCGATGGGCAGGTGGTCGGATACGCGCTGGGCATGATCGTCGATCTGATGGCGGATGTATTTGCCCAGGAGCCATCCGGGTTCCTGGCCGATATTTACATCGAGGCGGAGTATCGGCGGCATGGGGTGGGGCGGCGGCTGGTCGATGCCCTGCGAATTTGGTTCGCCAGCCAGGGGGTATCCCACTTCGATTGGCAGGTGGCGGCCCAGAACACGGAAGGCATCGCCTTCTGGCGGGCGATGGGCGGCCAAGAGGTGATGGTGCGGATGCGGGCGGAGGTTCGGAGGAAATGATGACCGAACTGCTGTATCAAACGGACAGCTATTTGCGCGAATTTTCGGCGGTTGTCACCGGGCACGATGCCGAACAGAACGGCGTGCTGCTGGATCGCACGGCGTTCTATCCGGGCGGCGGTGGACAGCCGCATGATCTGGGGACACTGTTGGTGGGTGAGCAGGCCTATACGCTGACCCGCATTGGACGGGGGAATGTGCATATTGTGGAGGGCGATCTGCCACCCGTCGGGACGACGGTGCGCGGAGTGCTTGATTGGGAACGCCGTTACAAACTGATGCGGACGCATACGGCGATGCACATCCTGTGCGGGGTGGTCTGGCGGGATTACGGGGCCAGCGTGACGGGCGGCAATATGGATCCGCTCAGCGGGCGCATGGACTTCGAGTTCGAGCGGCTGCAAAAAGAACTGGTGGGCGAAATCGAAGCGCGGATCAACGCCGAGGTGGAGGCTGCCCGCGATATTCGCGTGCGAATCCTCCCGCGCGAGGACGCTTTCCAGATTCCCGATCTGATCCGCACCAAGATCAACCTGCTGCCGGAAGGGATCGAGCAGGTGCGTACCGTCGAGATCGTGGGCTTAGATTTGCAGGCGGATGGCGGAACGCACGTCGCCAATACACGCGAGGTTGGCCGTATCCGCATCACGGACTACAAGAGCAAGGGCGGCATCAACAAGCGCATCTATATCGAATTGGATGAAGCCTAAACGATCATGCTGAAGCGGGCGCAGGTTTTCCTCGGCCCGGCGATGAGTCGGGTGTTTGTGGCCTGGTTTGCCATCACGGGGTTGGCGAGTCTGGTACTCAACGTGGTGGTCAACCAGTACGATTGGGTGCGCCCGGTTCAATCGCTGATCGTGGTTGTGTTCCTGGTGGGCGTCGTCATCATCGTGATGGTGCGGCTTGCGCCGGAGGAACGGCGGCGCTGGTTGGCGATCCTTGTGCCTGCACTGATCGCGTTGTTCATCGGGCTGCTCATTGCTCCACAGTGGAGCGGTCTGTTTCTGGGACTGGCGGCCGGTTGGGTGATTGCCGGAACGCTCATCAGCCGAGGGCGCGGGCCGATGGAATACCGGACGGCCATCAAGCACCTCCGCAAGAATCAATACGCCGACGCCATCCGCGTGATGGACGGGTTGATCCGGGCTGATCCCGACCAGGCGAACCATTATCGCTTCCGCGCCGAGGTTTACCGGCTGTGGGGGAAGCTCAAGCTGGCGACGAAAGATTACCAGAAGATGACTCAGCTTGCCCCGGACTCGGCGCAGGCTTTCAATGGGCTGGCCGAGGTTCATCTGCAAGCCGGGGAGTACCAGCAGGCATGGCAGGCGGCCGAACGGGCGAACCAGCTTGCGCCGGATGATTGGGTGACGTATTACAACCTGGGCATGATCGAGGACCGGCTGCGCGAATCCAAACGGGCTGTCGAACACCTGAATAGGGCGCTGGAATTGAAAGTCAAGGATGCGCGTCACCGGGTTCTGATCCATCTGTATCTGGCGCGGGCGTATGGCCGGATGGGCGATTCCGGTCAGGCCAGCGCCCAGGTGCAAGCGCTCAGGAAACTCCAGAACGGCCTGGATGAATGGGAGACGATCCTGAAGAGCGATCAGGCGGCGACGCTGCGGGATGTGATTGGGGATGATGTGCAGACGGCGCAAGAGCTGGTCAACGGCGAGTTGAGCGCCGAGGATCTGAGCCGCGCATGAACCGACGCATTCGCTGGTTGACGGTTGTTCTGGCTCCGCTGTTCGCGCTGGTGGGGATCATCATCTTCGTGGTGGGACTGCTCGCTGAACTGCTCACCGAACGCCAGCAGTTCGCTAATTTATTGTCTCCATCGATGCAGATCGCGCTGGCGGGGCTGTGCGTGGCGGGAGCGATGTTCCTGTTTTCGTTCATCCTGGTGGGATGGCTGCTGGTGCGGCAGTCGCGGCAGCTTGGGTCGGGCTATGGGGATGCTTACCGCCTGATCGAGTCTTTCCGCTTCCGGGAAGCGATCCCGCTGCTGGAGCGTTCGATCCGAGAAGGCAAAGAGACGGCTGAGGTGCTGATGCTGCTGACCAGCGCCTATGCCTACGCGGGACAGCTTGGCAAGGCACAGGGGACCGCAGATCGGGCGGTGCGTCTGTTCCCGAACGACCCCGGCTCGTACATCACGCTGGCGAACGGCTACCGCCTGCAAGCGGCCTATGATGAGGCGGCGCGGGCGCTGATGAAGGCGACGGAGCTACAACCCGATCTGCCCGTGATCTGGGCCGAACTGGGATTGACTCAGCAGATGGCAGGCGATGCCGCCGCCCTGGACTCGCTCAAGCGGGCGGCGCAGTCGGCGCTGCCGCCGATGTATGGGGTGCGCGTCTATTACCATCTGGCGCAGGCCTATGCCACGCAAGGCGACGCATCCCAGGCGATGAGCGCGACCGCGAAAATGATGGCAGCGCGGGAAGGGCTGGCGACCTGGCAATCCGGTCTAGCGGCGCTGGAAGGCACGGCTTACGGGCAGGCATTAGGGCGCGAGCTGGACGCGATCCAGCGGGCGCTGGCCGAGGCCGACGCGAGTAAGCTGGGTTAAACGGACGGCTATGGGACGGTTCAGCGCCTCACTGATTGGGATGTTCCGCGCGTGGGAGCGGTCTACGAAGTTCGGTTTCCTGCTGGCGGTCTGCCTGATCGTCCTCTCATTTCTGACGCTGCGCTTCGGCGGCGAGGCGATTCGCCAGCCCGCGCTGATCGGGTTGATCGGGTCGGTCATCGTAGCCCAGGTGATCTTTATGTGGGGCAACCGCCATCTGGTGACGCCCTATACGCAGGCCCAGCGCAGCTATCTGGCCGAGGACTTCCCGCGGGCGCGGGAAATCCTGGAGCGGCTGCATGAAGCGGGCAAGGCTGATGTAAACAGCCTGACGCTGCTCGCCAACACGTATCGCCAGTTGGGAGACCTCGACAAAAGTGAGGAAATTGTCAGGAAAGCTA
>JAEUQZ010000366.1 GCA_016788965.1 Anaerolineae bacterium
GGCAAGACCCGCAAGGACGGCGGAGTTTTCACCTTTGAGCAGCTTCGCTTCATCCAGAACCTGACGTCGCAGTTGGCCCTCTCGGTCGAGCGAGCGCAGGTCGTGACCTCGCTGGAACGGCGCGTGCGCGAACTGGATGTCCTCAGCCAGGTCAGCCAGGCGGTGAACTTCACCATCGAGTTCGACTACCTGCTCGAATTGATCTACGCCCAGACCGACCGTCTGGTTTCCGCGCCCTACTTCTACATCGCGCTGCGCGACCGGAGCGTGACCCCAGGAACCGACCGTCTCTACTTCGCCTTCATCTCGGAAGACGGCGAACGCTACAGCGAGCGCGAAAACCGCCGCTGGGCTATGGGGCGCGACCTGTTCAGCGAAGTCGTCCGGCAGGGCGTCCCGCTGCGGGTGGATGACTATGCTGCCGAGATGACCTCGCGGAATGCGATGATCGTCTACGAGAGCCTGTCCCTGAAGGGTTGGATGGGCGTGCCGCTGATCGCGGGCACGAACACGCTGGGCGTGATCGCCGTGGCGGATGTCGTGCCGGGCAAGCCCTACACCGACGACCAGCTCAAAATCCTGGGCGACGTGGCGACTCTGGCCGCGACCTCGCTCGACAAAGCCCGTCTGTTCGCGGAGACCAATCTCCGCGCCCGCCAGCTTTCCGCGCTCAACGAGATCAGCCAGAAGCTGGCCTCCGAGTTGAACGTCGATAACCTGCTCCAGCTCATCACCGAAAGCGCGGTCAAAATCCTTGACGGCGAAGCGGGATCGCTGCTGCTGACACCGGAAGAAGACAGCAAGGTGCTGGAATTCAAGATCGCCGTGGGCAGTTCCGGCAAGGAACTGGTCGGGCAGCGCTTCCCCAAGAATCGCGGGTTGGCCGGTGAAGCCGCCACCACCGCCAAACCGGTCATCGTCAACGATGCGGCGCACGACACCCGCTGGGCAGGTGAATTCGCCAAGGGCGAGTTCAGCACGACGGCGGTGCTGGCCGTGCCGCTGCTGGCTCAGAACCGGGTTATCGGCGTGCTGGAAGTGCTGAACAAGAAGGGTGGCGGCCAGTACGGGCCGGACGACGCTGAACTGCTGGCGACCTTCGCCGGGCAAGCGGCCGTCGCCATCGAAAACGCCCGCCTGTTCCAGATGACCGACTTGCAGTTGAGCAAGCGCGTGGACGAACTCCAGGCGATGGAACGCATCGACGTGGAACTGAACCGCTCGCTCGACCTGAAGAAAGTGGCCGAGATCACCATGCGCTGGGCCATCGCCAACACCGGGGCCACAGCCGGGGTGCTGGGCATCGTGGAGGGGGAACCCGCCCACCTGGAGATCGTCGCCATGTACGGCTACCGTCCGGAGGACTTCCCGGCGGGCGCGGATGGGATGATGTGGCCGCTGGATCGCGGTATCGTCAGCCGCGTGATGCGTACCCGCCAGCCCGACCTGGCGACCGATGTCCGCATCGATCCCAGCTACATCCCCAGCCTGCGAAGCTCGCAGTCCCAGATGACCATCCCGATGATGTCCGGTGGGGATATCAACGCTATCCTGGTGCTGGAGAAAGATCACGAGCCGCGCCTGAGCCTGGTCGATCTGTCCTTCACGCAGCGGCTGGCCGAACACGCCAGCATCGCTATCGCCAACGCGCAGATCAACGCGGAACTGACCCGCGCCAACGAGTCCAAGAGCGAGTTCGTGAGCTTCGTCGCCCACGAGTTGAAGACGCCGATGACCTCGATGAAGGGGTATGCCGATTTGCTGGTGAGCGGTGTGGTCGGCCCGCTGACCGACAAGCAGCGCGAGTTCCTGACGACCATCCGCGCGAACATCGACCGGATGAACACGCTGGTCAGCGACCTGAACGACGTGACCAAGCTCCAGACCAACAACCTCCAGATCGAAACGGCCGCGGTCGATTTCCAGACGGTGGTGCAGGAGACGCTGCGGCCGCTGCACAAGCAGCTTGACGACAACGAACAACGCCTCACGCTGAATCTGCCGGAGGGGCTGCCGCCGATCCTGGCCGACCAGAACCGGCTGATCCAGGTGATGACCAATCTGGTGAGCAATGCCCACAAGTACAGCCCGAAGGGCAGCGAAATCCTCATCAGCGGGCGGCTGATGGAGAAGAACCTGGACGCCAAAGGGCGCGACCAGGGGCCAGCGCTGCACGTCAGCGTGCGGGATCAGGGCATCGGCATGAGCGAAGAAGACCTGCACAAGCTGTTCACGCCCTACTTCCGCAGCGAAAACCCGCTGACCCGGTTACAGCCGGGGACAGGTCTGGGACTGACCATCACGCGCGGGATCATCGAGCGGCATCGCGGGCAGGTCTGGGTAGAGAGCGTGCTGGGTGAGGGGACGACCTTCAACTTCACGATCCCGGTGGTCTTGCAGCCGGAAGCTGAGCCGGTCAAATGAGCTGATAGTTCGTAGTTGATAGTTTATAGAGGAAGCTATTAGCTGATGGCTTATAGCTCATAGCCAGAGAAGACGAATTGTCCGAAATGTTGTCCATGCCGGACAATTCCTGCGGCACTTGAACGGCGGCGATTCTGCGCCAGATGGTGGCTTCGGAACAGGCGCAAGGCCGCGATTTTGTGACAACTCCTCGCGCTCGAAACTAATCCCCACGGGGAGAATGACCCCGTTTTGTGGCGGAGTTGGCGGCAGTGCCGTCAGTGCCACCCACGCCGTTTTGTGTCAGGAAACCGCAGCCCTCACCCCTTAACTTTCAAGACGGTATCTCTCCCGAACGCGGAGTATCGCCGGGAGAGGGGAAAATGCAATTCTGCCGGGCGCAAGCGCGAAATGCGGCGGTGGTCGATCTTTGGCTCCCCATCTCGCCCAGGTCAGCGTTTTGTTGCGGCAATTGCGGCAATTGCGGCAGTTGCGGCAGTTGCAGAACGGCAATTTCGTGCCAAACGCCTTACATGCAAGCAACGATCTGCCAGAAATGCTGCAAAAACCGCAAATGCAAATCCGCGAAATGTTGCAAAAGTTGCAAAAATTGAAAATGTTGCAGTTGCAACTGCGTGATTCGGGCGGAATACCCCTTACATGCAAGACGGCGCTTCGTCGATTCTTGAGAATTCTTGCGAATGATAAGAATGAGAATCAGCGCCGATTCTCATTCGCGCCCTGATCCGCCTCTTGCCTATGCTCAGAATAGCATAAAATGAAGTCGAAAGGGTGACATTTTGTCTACTCTTGCGGCATAAAATCGAGGAGAAGAATACTTAACCGCGAAGACGCAAAGTACACAAAGAGAAGAAAACGAACCGCCATGACGCCAAGACGATGGGGGTGAGGAGCGGCGTCGATTCACCGGCAAAGTCAGCGATGGAGAAGAGTGGCTATTTGCGCTATGCCACTGTTCGATTTCATCGATAAGTCATAACTTGTTAGCCCATAGTACCTCGTCCCAATCCGAAATCAGGCGCCTCCCGGACAGATTGATCCTGAAATGACTCTTTCATCACAATTATCAGAAATTCAACTCAGCATTTACAAAAAGCCTAAACAGCATTATAATGATGGAGGTAGGGTATGAATCACCCTGGCTAATTTTGCATTTCGTGTTTCCGCTAGTTCATCCACGACCGACCAGCTTTGCATCTTTCGCCACGACTGTTTGTGTACTCTATCGAGCAACGTCTTCCATATCATGAGGAGTGTGTCATGGCTAAGAAGCTATACGTCGGTAACTTGTCTTACGATACCACCGAAGCCCAGATCCGCGAACTGTTTGTCCAGGCCGGTGAACTCACCGAGGTCAGTGTCATCATGGATCGTGACACGGGCAGATCAAAGGGGTTTGCCTTTGTTCAGATGCAGGACGATTCTGCGGCACAGGAAGCGATTCGTCGCTTCAACGGTCACATGATGAATGATCGTACCCTGACGGTTAATGAAGCACGCCCTCGTGAAGAGCGTTCTTCATCTTCAGGCGGCGGTTTTGGGCGTAACAAGCGCTTCTAGATGATCTAATTTCATGGATAAGCCAGACCAACTGCTCTCATCAGAGTGTGCTGTGCATTTTGCAGTGGGCATTCTTCCATGATCCCCAGCTCCCTCTCCGACGGTCTTAAGGAGGGGGAAATGTCCTCGAAATCCTTCTTAACAAAGAAGGAAGGATTCCTGGAAAAGGCTTCTCAAACGACCTCTACCAGCGAACACCACATTGTGAGTTTGAACTTGACCGACTCACAGAAGCCTTTCTGAAGATGATCGAGTTGGCGAGTCTGTCTGGCCTCCCGCCGACCGGCCTGCTTCAAATCCTGGACTCCGCAGTTGACAAAGCGCGTCATGACCGGGAGCCGATGCCCCTGGCGAGTTTTCTGCGAGACTGACATTGAGGGTGTTTTGCACCCAAACCCAGGAGGAAACCACGACAATGAACGAACTTCACCATGAAAAAACGATGGTCCCAGCCATAGACTCGTCACCGTATGATTCATCACTGCTGGCAGCGGCATTGGCAATGTTGAGTCGAGATGAGATTGACAGCATGTTGAGCCAGATTGCCAGCCTGGAGATGCAGATTGCGAAGCTGACTATTGCGGGACATGAGGATGCCATGATGCATCTGGTGACGCAGGGATTGCAGAGGTTAACCTACCTGCTCGACGCAACCCTACGATACAAGAATGAAACGGGTGACGGCGGATAGACAGGAACGCATCTCTTGTTTTGGCTCCAGCCTGCCGCCGGGTTGCTCCCTCTTCCTCGCATGTGATGTTCATCCTCAGTGGTTGATCAGTGGTTGAAATGCATTGCCAAAGGAGCCTATATGAACAAGCAAGTCGGCTTGTGGATCGATCACAGACAGGCGGTCATTGTCACTATCGTTGAACGAGAAGTTGAAATCAAGCGGATCACATCGAACATCGAAAAACATGTCCGCTATTCGGGTAAGGACACACCTACAACCCGAACCCAATCTGGTGGTGACTCGGCAGAAGACATCCGGGATAGACGCTTCGATAACCATCTCGATCAATACTATGATGAAGTGATTTCGTATCTTCGTGACGCAAGCTCAATACTCCTATTGGGGCCAGGCGAAGCGAAGGGAGAACTTCACAAACGCCTCACAGATCAACATCTGGATGGGCAGGTGGTTGGCATCGAAACAAAAGACAAGATGACCGATGTGCAAATTGCGCTGGAAGTGCAACAGTATTTTCAGAAAGCCTCATGACACACTGGACTGATGCTGTTGGCG
>JAEUQZ010000367.1 GCA_016788965.1 Anaerolineae bacterium
GCCCACGTCCGGCTCGCCGGAGAAGATCAGCTCGCCGTCCTGCAAGGCCAGCACATGCTGCGCCAGATACAGCCGCAGCCCCGTGCCCGGATGCGACCGCACCAACCGGTGATGATCCCCACGCCAGAAGGCTTTGCCCACCTGTTCCAGGTCGTCCGCCGTCAGGCCGATGCCGTTATCGGCCACGCTGAACAGCACATGCGTCCCCAGGTTGTCCACCGTCAGCCTGATCTGCCCGCCCGGCGGCGTATAACGCAGCGCATTATCCAGCAGGTCGGTCAGCACGATGAGGCTCTGATAGAAATCTCCCCGCGCCAGCGGCACGACATCGGGAGCCTGGATCGTCACATCATGGTTCAATTGGTGGGCACGGTCGCGCAGCCGCTCCCAGGCTTCGGCCAGCAGATCGGTCGAGAGGAAGTTCACTGGGTCGAGCCGCACCTGCCCGCGCTGAATGGCGATCATCTCCTGGAGCGCATCCAGAATGGCGAAGGCGCGCGCCGTATTCTCGTTGATGGCCTGGAGCCAGGTGTCCTGCTCCGGCGTGACCTGTCCCAGGAAGCCCGCCTGCACCAGTTCCGCCCGCCCCCGGATAGCGACCAGCGGCGGGCGCAGCGCGTCATTGATGCCCCGCACCAACTGCACCGACGCCTCCGACGCCAGCGCCTCGCTGATCGACGCCTCGGCTGCCAGGGAGGGTTCGTCCTCCTCTGGCTCAGGTGGCTCAGGCATGGATGGCGCGGCTACTTCGCTCGCGGGAGCGTCCGGCAGCCCTTCCAGCATTAGCGTGTGGAAGTAAACATTTTCGGAAGTCAGATGCTGCAAAAGCTGGCGCACCTGACCAAGCTTCTCGGCGGTGGCCTTCGGCGCAGCGCTTTGCAGGCGGACGAGGATTTCCATCGCCTGTTCGAGGGTGAGGGTCGGCTGCAATGGCCCGGTCATCGTATTACACCATCCCTGCCAGACGGATCGTGAAGGAGGAACCCTGGTCGGGCTGGCTGCTGACACTCACCTGCCCGCCCAACAGATCGAGCATTCCATAGGCAATCGCCACGCCCAGCCCACTGCCCTTGTAACTCAGCACCAGATCGTGATCGGCGCGGAAATAGGGCGTACCTAGTTTTTCCAGCACATCCGGCGTCATCCCGATGCCGTTGTCCTCGATCTGGATGAGGAGCTGGCTGCCTTCGCCCGCCGCCCGGATGACGACCCGTCCCGTCTCCGCCTCGGAGTAGCGCAGCCCGTTCTCCACCAGCTTGTTGATCGCCTTGACCAGCAGTTCCGTATCCACCATCAGCAGCGGCAAACCCGACGGCACATCGAACTCCAACTGCCGGTTCAGTTCCGTCGCCACCGGACGCATGGCCTTCTCGATGATCTGAGCGATATTCTTGAAGGCATCCATCTTGGGCGCTGGCTTCAGCAAACCATTCCACAACTTGCTGAGGTCGCTGACATCCATCAGCAGCGCCTCCATCCGCTTGGTGTTACTCCGCATCGTACCCAGGAACTGCTGCTGCATCTCGGTCAGCGTCCCCATGGCCGGGTTCGCCAGCATATCGCCGTAACCGCGAATGCTGGTCAGCGGCAGCCGCAGATCATGAAACCCGTGCGACAGCAGCTTGCCGAACTCCGTCCGAAACCCGTCCAGATCGGGCGAGGATGCAGCCGCCGCGCCTTCCGTCTCTGCCTTCTCCAGCAGCGCGGCAATCGCTTCAAGCTGCCCGGTCAGCCGCACCGGGATGATCTGCCCTTTGCGGGCTGCTTCAGTCAGTTCAGCGAGCGCGGATCGAGCCTGCGCCAGCGCATCTTCGGACATAACCTGCCCTTCACTGTGATGATCGTCGTTCTAAAGGAGCCGCCAGTACCGCTCTACAAAACTTCCGGCTGCCGCGTCCCACATCGCCCGGCGCGTAGCCGCTTCCATCGCTTCGACGCTCTCCCAGAAAGTGCTGATCTGGGACTCGTAGCAGGCAATCGCACGGATTTTGGCCGCGACGTGCGCTTCGTCCAGCCGGACGACCTCCGGCTCCAGACGCCACCCCGCCGCGAAGTGACTCAGCGCCGCCTCGACTGCCCCGGCATCTTCCGTATAAGGATACTCTTCGTAGAATTCCAGCGCCAGCCAGGGAAACTGCTCCCGCAGCTTCAGCGCCCAGTTCCGCGTCACCTGATGATCGACGTGATGCCCCGCCCCCAGCGGCGCATACAACGTGTAGATCGGCTCGGTCTGCGGCAGGATCACGAACGGCAGTAAACGCCCCGCCTCGTCATCAGGATGAATCTCTCCAAAGATCGATTCCTCGGTGGGATACAGCGCCTCACCCAGTCTTGATCGGCGGTATACGCAGTCCAGCCAGACCGACATCACCACCAGTTCCGCGCCCAGCCCCTTGACCGCCGCTTCATCTTCCTGACGCCGCGCCTGAATCGGATCGTCGCCCCGATCCCAGCGGCGGTGCAGATCGCGCGTGATCGGCGTTTCAGGAATCTGCTCCAGGGTCGGAACGCCGCCCATCACCGTCCGCACCGTGACCGGCTTGCTCTCGGCCACCAACCGGGCAATCGTGCCGCCGCAGCTCAGCACGGCATCATCAAAATGGGGGGACAGAAATAAGTACACCGACGATCTGCTCCGCTTCAGTCCGGCCAGCCTTGACCGGACAGAACCGCGTTCTCTGCCATCCCCGCCCTGGATCGGGCATCAGGTGACGGCGGGAATGCTGAATGTGAACTGGCTGCCTACGCCGATCTCGCTCTCGATCACGATCCGGCTGCCCATCTGCTCGACCAGACTGCGCGTGATGGCGAAGCCCAGCCCTGTTCCCGGCCGCGACCGCGTGAATTCATCCTCGGCCCGCCAGAACTTCGTCCCCAACTGGGCAATCGCTTCCTTCGACAGGCCGATCCCGGTATCGCGCACGCTGAACTGCACCTGCCTGTCCAGATGCCGCGCCCGGAAGGTGATGACCCCGCCCGGCGGCGTGTACTTGTAGGCGTTGCTGACCAGATTGGTCAGCACTTGCAGCAGCCGGTAGTAATCGACGTGCAGGTCGGGCAGGTCGGGATCGATCTCTTCGAGGTACTGGTGCTGGTAATCCTGCATCTGGGTCATCGTGCCATCGCGCACTGCCTGGACGATATCGCCCACCTGCACCCGCGTCTCATTCATGTAGAAGTGCCCGCTCTCGATCCGGCTGATGTCGGCCAGATCGGACACCAGGATCGCCATCCGTTTGACCGTATCCTTGATCCGGTTGAGGAAATCGTGCTGCCGTTCGCTCAGGTTACCTTGCAGCAGCGTCAGATCGGCGTAGCCCTGGATGCTGGTCATCGGCACTTTCAAATCATGCGCCACGATGCCGACGAACTCGCTCTTGGCGCGGTCGGCAGCCTGCACCGCCGCGTACAAGCGCGTATTTTCAATGGAGACGGCCGCGCGGGCGACCACGCGCTCGATCAAGTCCTGCTGCTCCGCGGTGAAGGCTTCAGCCCCTTCCCGCTTGATGACCACCACCCCGAAGACGGTCGCCTCGCGGTACACCGGTGCAATCATCAGGCTGTGTTCGCCGCTGAGGTTCAGCGGCTTGCGCGAAGCCACCACCTCCATCACGGCGGGATAGGCCGCGTCCAGAGTTTCGACTGCTGCGTCCGGCCCATAATGCTGTACAGCGCGGACGTGCGGCGGATCGCTCTCGACCAGCCCCAGATGTCCGCTGCTCGCCCCGGAAAGCCGGCACGCCCACTCCAGCGTGATCTGCATGGCCTTCTGCGCGTCCAGTGTTTCGTTCAACTGGCGGTCGATCCGCCGCAGCGTTTGGAGTTCTTCGACGCGCTCGGACAACGCCTGATCGGTCGCGCTGAACAAACGGGCGTTATCGATGGCGACCGCTGCCTGCCCCGCGAAAGTATCCAGCGCCGCCAGATCGTCCTGGTTGAACAACCCCGCCTGGATGCGGTTATCGACATAGACCACGCCGATCACCTTGCCACGCGCCCGCAGCGGCGTTGCCATGATGCTGCGGAGCGACTGCCCGACGATGCTGGCCTGCCGGGCAAAGCGTGGGTCTTCCACCGCGTTATCGGCCAGGACGGGCTGCCCACCGTCAAGGACCTGGTTGGCAATCGTCCGGCTGAACTGGAACTGCTCGCTGCCGAGCGTCTGCTGGTCGAGGTTGCGGGCGGCCTTGACTGCCAGCCCGCCGTCATCATCCCGCAGCATCAGGAAGCCGCGCTCGGCGGCCGTCAGTTGGATGATGGCGTCCATCACCTGATCCAGCACGGTCTGAAGTTCCAGCGACGCCCCCAGCAGGCGGCTGACGTTATAGAGCGCCTGGAAGCGGCCTTCTTTCTTGCGCTGCTTGCGTTCCCCCTCCAGGCGTTGCAGCAGGTCGCTGGCTTTGCCGATCTGTTCCAGCAGATACGCGCCATCCACCCGCCCGGACTGCACCTGGGAGCGGAGCATATTCAGGCTGTGGCGCAGGCCGCCGATTTCCTGGTCGGTGATGGGGGCGGCCGCGGGAGCGGCGGGATTCTGAGTCATAGTGTTCCTCTCGCGCTCAGGGGTTGGCGCTCGGCTTGAAGCGGCTGTAGTAATCGCAGTGCTGCGTGATCGGGCAGCGTTCGCAGTGCGGCGAACGCGCCGAACAGGTCTCCCGGCCATGCCGGATCAGATTCAGATGGAAGGCCAGGTAATCCTCCGGCGGAATGAGCGCCTCCATGACCGGATGCGCCTTGTCCGCGCTGATCCCTTCCGGCAGGAACCCGATCCGCTGGCCGAGGCGGTGAACATGCGTATCCACCGGAAAAGCCGGTCGGTTGAACCCGAAGCACAGCACAATCGCCGCTGTCTTTGGCCCCACCCCGTCCAGGCTGGTCAGCCAGGCTTTGGCTTCCTCGATGGGCAGATCGGCCAGGAAGTCGATGCTCAACTCGCCGCGTTCTTCGGTGATGCGCCGCAGGACTGCCTGGATGCGCGGCGCTTTCTGGTTCGCCAGCCCCGCCGACCGCACCGCCTCGATCACCGCCTCGACCGGAGCGTCCCGCACCGCTTCATAAGTCGGAAAGCGTGCCTTGAGCGACTCGAAGGCGCGATCCCGGTTTGTATCCGTGGTACTCTGGCTGAGGATACAGCTCACCAGTTCGTCCAGCGGCGGGAGCCACTGCCGCCACTCGGTCGAGCCGTAGATGCCCAGCAGCGCCTCCGCGACCGGGC
>JAEUQZ010000368.1 GCA_016788965.1 Anaerolineae bacterium
CTGGAACATGTTCCTGGTCTTGGGAACCTTCAGCGCCGTCATTTTCGGAACCTTCGCCACCCGCAGCGGCCTCGTGGACAGTGTTCACAGCTTTGCCCGCAGCGAAATCGGCTTCCCGATGTTCTTCTTCTGGTTCGCGGTGACGATTGTCAGCGTCTACCTGACCCTCTGGCGGCGCAGCCGGGGTGAACTCAAGGATGAACATGCCTTTACCAGCATCTTCAGCCGCGAGTCTCTCTTCGTCCTGAACAACTTTGTCTTCGTCGCGCTCTTTATCGCCATCTTCTGGGGCAGCTTCGGCGCTCCCATCGTCAGCGAACTGGTGATGAACACCGAGATCACCCTCGGCGCGGATTACTTCCTGCGCGTGACGCCGCCGCTCTTCGTCTTGATGTACATCCTCATGGGCGTTGCCCCGCTCTCAGCCTGGGGCTACACCTCACTGGCCCGTCTAGGCCGTTCTATCGTCATTCCGTTGATCTTGACTGCTGCGTCACTGGCCTTCTTTGCCATCACCTCGACCCGTGATGCTGGTGCGTTGTTCGGCTATGGCATCGTCTTCCTGGCCGGATGGGTCGCCATCTGGGAAACCGTGCGCGGCGTCCAGGTGCGCCAGAAAGTGCATCAGGAAAGCGTGATAGCCTCTCTGCGTGCGCTCTACAGCCGCAGCCCGCGCCGTTACGGTGGCTACCTCATCCATCTCGGCATCACCGTGATCGGCCTCGGCGTCATCGGCAGCACCCTGTTCCAGATGGAAACCCAGCAGACGCTCTCGGTAGGCCAGAGTTTGCAGATCGGCAGTTACACCATCCGCTACGATGCCCTCCATGTCGATCAGATTGCCGAAGACGGCCGCCTGATGGACATCGCCGAACTCACCGTCATCCGCGATGGTCAGGAATTGGCCCATCTGCGCCCGCGCCGGGATTTCTTCCCGCAGACCGAAGGCCTGAACACCATGACCATCGCTGGAGCCTATAGCACCGTCGAAAGCGACGTGTATGCCTTGCTCGTCGATTGGGAACCCATCGGCCAGAACGCGGCGACCTTCAAAGTCTATGTCAATCCGCTCATCAATCTGGTCTGGTGGGGTGGTTTGCTCCTCATCGTCGGCACGCTGGCCGCCGGATGGCCGCGTGAGACACTGCCGGCCCGCGTCCGCCAGGAATTGGCCGATGTCCCCTCCAGTGGAATCGTGGGGAAGGGAGGCGCTCGTGCGTAAGTTGACTGTCAATCGCCTGTGGAGCGTTGGAATCGTCCTGGCTGTACTCTTGCTGACCCTTTCAGTCGTCAGCGCCCAGGATCAGCCGTCCACCGTCACCGACGATCAGGTGAACGCCATCGCCCATAAGCTCTACTGCCCGGTCTGCGAGAACATCACCCTGGATACCTGCGGCACAGCCGCCTGCGCCGACTGGCGGGCGGAAATCCGCCTGATGTTGGAGCAGGGCATGGACGAGCAGGCCATTACCGATGACTTTGTGCGCCGCTTTGGAGATCGGGTCGTCGGTACGCCGCAGGACCCCACCTTGCGTGGCATATCCCTGCTGACGCCCGTGCTGCTGATCGGGGCGGGCTTATTGGCGGCGTTCGGCTTGTTCCTCGGTTGGCGTCGATCCAATCGTCGAACGGCCGCAGCCAGCGCCGCATCGACTTCGGATAGTCCTTACCGGGATATGCTGGAAAAAGACCTGGCGGGCTGAGAGCCTAGCAGGTTATCCGGCGAGGCAGAACACAATCCCTTTCTCCCCCTCTCTATGAAATGGAGAGGGGGTAGGGGGTGAGGATCATTGATCCCCAATTGAGGGAGTGCAACAGGAAACACACATGAGTGCAGCAGATCGAACCTCAACCGAACAGTCTGTAATCACCCAGGCCGAAGCGCCCTCAACGCGGCGCGGCCTGAGCCTCGGCTCGATTGTCCTCCTGGCTGGCATCGTGATGATCGCCATCGTCATCGGCATCGCCTTGGCCCGCCAGAATGCTGGGCGTCCCACTTCTGGCCCCGCCCCCGAATTCCCCATCAGCACCTTCGACGGCCAGGAATTCAATCTGTCCGATTTCAGGGGCAAGGTCGTTGTCCTCAACTTCTGGGCCAGTTGGTGCGTCCCCTGCCGTGATGAAGCCCCCGAACTGGAAGCCGCCTGGGAGCAGTACCGCACGCGCGGGGATGTCGTCTTCCTCGGCATCGCCTATGCCGACAACGGCCCTAAGTCGCTCGCCTTCATCGAAGAGTTCGGTCTCACCTATCTGAACGCGCCCGACCTCGGCACGCGCATTTCTGCCCAGTATGGCATTCAGGGTGTCCCGGAAACCTTCATCATCGATCAGCGCGGCAATGTCGCTGAATTCATCTACGCCGGCGTCACCCAGACTCAACTGAGCGCCGTGATTGATCGGCTCCTGGGATAAAGGTTGTACAACATGGATATCGGAACCATTGTCATTGTATTGGTGGTCGCGGGGGTAGGGCTGTTCTGGTTGGCATTCCCCTTTATCACTCGCGCCGGATCGCAGGCCGAGGGAATCTTCAGGCAGCGCGACCGCGAGAGACTTCTGGTCGATTACGAGCGCGTCCTCACCACCATCCGCGAACTCGACGACGACTACCGCCTGGGCAAGCTCTCCCAGGAGACCTACCAGATGGAACGCGAAGCCTGGGCCGAACAGGGCACGATCCTCGTCGAACAGCTTGAGAAGCTCAAGGGATCTGTTCCGCCGCCGCGCCCACCCAAATCCAAGCCGCCCAAAGGCCCGCAGCCGGACGCCGACTCCGATCTGGATGCCGCGCTCGAACAAGCTATCGCCAAATACGTTAAAGCCAAAAGCGGCTCCGGGAACTAGGGCATCACCATCATGCGTTGTATCATTGCCGTCTTGTTGCTCGCCGGAATCATGCTTGCAGGCTGCCAGGGTTTGGCGGGCGAACCCGTTGTCGTCTCTACCCTGCCGCCCCGTCCCACCATCGCCCCGGTCGTCGAGCCGCAAGGCTCGCCCGATCTCGTCCTCGGCGCGCGCATCTATGCCGAAAACTGCACCCGCTGTCACGGTCTGACGGGGAAGGGCGATGGTGAATTCGTCCTCAGCGGTCAGGTGACTGGCGTTGCTGATCTGACCAATCCGCAAACTGTGGCTGGCAAAACGCCCGCGGATTACTTCAACATCATCACCAACGGCAACCTTGAGAAGCTCATGCCTCCCTGGGGCGAGGAACTCACCGAGGCCGAGCGTTGGGCCGTCACCTACTACGTCTACAGCCTGTCCTCCTCTTCTCCGGCAGAAGTGGCCTCGGCCGGTACACCCGCCCCCGCCACCGTCGCGCCCCTCTCCACTGAAGAGGCCGTCGTCACCACCGAGGAAGCGGTTGTCGCTACTGAAGATGCCGCTGCGCCCTCCGCCGTCGGAACGGTCAGAGGTCAGCTTATCAACGGCACATCCGGCGCAGCCGCCCCTGCCAATCAGGAAGTCGTCCTGCACATCGTCGATGAGCAGTTCAACGACACCCCGCTCATCGGATCGTCCGATGCCAGCGGTGCGTATCAGTTTGCAAATGTCCCCATCCGCGCCGACCGCAGTTACATTCTGACCGTGGACTACAACGGCGTCCGTTTCCTTAGCGACATCTTCCCCGGCGACCCCGCCGTGACCGACATCGCCTTGCCCGTCACCGTCTATGAACTCGGCGCGGAAGCCGCCGCCATTCAGATCACCAGTGTGGTCACGCAGGTTTCAGCCACCCAGACCCAGGCCCAGTTGACCCAACTCGTCAACTTCACCAACACCTCGGATCGCGTCTTCCTGTTCCGCTCGGAGACTGAGGAAACCTCTGTTGGCGTACCCGTCCCGGTCGGAGCCACCTACCGCGACCTGATGGGCGCGGGCTATATCGTCAGCGCCGATGGCCGCAAGGTCTTCGATACCCTCCCGGTTCTCCCCGGCGAGGATCACCGGATGCACCTCGTCTTCACGCTGCCCTATGCCAGCCCGCTATCCATTCAGCAGCCGCTCGACTATCAACTCACGGGCACTTACGAGGTCCTGGTCGGCACAGATGGTCTTTCCGTCGCCTCCGATCAATTGACTACCCAGGGGACTCGCCAGATCGGCTCCGGCCCCATGACCAGCTACAGCGCCCAGCTTGATCTGCCTGCCAGCGCTTCAGTGACTTATCAGGTCAGCGGCGTACCCGTCGCGCCCGAACCGGCCGCGGTGGTCGCTGAACTGCCCGCCGCGCAGCCTGCGCCGACGGCCTACCTGTTGATCGGTGTTGGCCTCGGTTCGATTGGCTTCGCCGCCATCCTGTACTTCCGCGACCGCATGGTGGCCCGTCGTGCGCCTGCCGTCCCGACTCCGGCAGCCCCGGCTCCCACCCAGGACATGAATGATCTTGTCCGCCAGATCGCTGAACTGGACTTGCAGCATCAGGAAGGCAAGCTCTCGCGGAAAGCCTATGAGCGTCAGCGTGCCGAACTCAAGGCGCGTCTGACCGTGCTTGCTAAGGGGGATAAGCAGTAGCCCGCCGCGCGGACTGCTGTCGTAGAACCAGGATTGTGTTTGGATTTTCAACGAAGGGGAGAAATCGTCATGGATATCGCGCGTCGGTTGGATTATGGATCGCAGGCTCCATCCCAGGGCCGTGTGACGCTGCTCCGCGCCTTGACCGTGCTTGCCATCGCCGGGTTCGCGCTCGGAGCCTATTTCGCCCTGGTGTACGCTGGCACAGATGCCGAACAGGGCAATGTGCAGCGCGTCTTCTACTTCCACGTCGCTGCCTTTTCAGGAGCCAGCATCGCCTTCGCCACCGCCGTTTTCGGTGGGATTGCCTACCTGCGTACTCGCAATCCCCGCTGGGACAGCTTGGCGCTGGCTGGCGTCGAAGTCGGTCTGTCCCTCTCGCTTGTCACCCTGTTCACGGGTATGGTCTGGGCGCGTCCCATCTGGAATACCTGGTGGACCTGGGACCCACGCCTGACTTCCACCGCCATCATGGTGCTGACCTACGCCGCCTACCTGATGCTCCGCAACGGCATCGAGAATGGTGAGAAGCGCCGCAAGTTCGCCGCCGTCTATGGCATCCTGGCGATCCTCACTGTCATCTTCACTTTCGTCATCATCCGCATTCGCCCGGACACCATCCACCCCACCGTCATCGGCCCCAGTGTCCAGAACCCGACCGGTCAGTTTGAAATGACCGACCCCATGAAATCTGCCC
>JAEUQZ010000369.1 GCA_016788965.1 Anaerolineae bacterium
AGCTTTGCAGGCCGCGAATCCGGGCGCGAATGTTCCCCGGTTGGACTTCAACTTCTTCGCCGACGCGGAGACGGCCACCGAGCAGCGTTCCGGTGACGACAGTTCCGAAGCCGCTGATCGAGAAGATGCGATCTACGGGAAGGCGCGGATGGCGATAGTCGGCGCGGGGCGGCATTCCGTCCAGGAGGGCGGCCAACCGCGCGGTCAACTCGGTTAGTCCGATGCCGGCGCGGGCTGAAACGCGCACAACCTCGGCCTGGGCCAAGCTGGTTCCAGCCACGACCTGACGCACATCCTGTTCGATGAGCGTGAGCCAGTCGGGATCATCCACCATGTCGATCTTGGTGAGGACGATCAGGCCGTGCTGGATGCCGAGGAGGTCAAGGATGGCGAGGTGTTCGCGGGTTTGGGGCATGACGCCCTCATCGGCGGCGATGATGAGCAGCACGGCGTCGATGCCGCCGACTCCGGCGAGCATGTTCTCGATGAAATCACGATGACCGGGAACATCGACAAAACCGATGGTTTCGCCGGAGGGGGCGTCCATCCAGGCGAAGCCCAGGTCGATGGTCATCTCGCGGGCGCGTTCTTCGGCCAGCCGATCCGGGTCGATTCCAGTGAGGGCACGGATGAGTGTCGATTTACCGTGATCGACGTGCCCGGCAGTCCCAACCACACGCATGGTTCAGGGCGTCGTCCCAGATGAGCCATTGCCGGGCGGCGTGACCGGCCTGGAGGCGGGCAGCTTGCTGCCGGTATCGTGTTCGAGCAGCATGGCCTGATAGCGGTCGCGGTAAAGCTGGGCGCGATCCCGTTCGAGGCTCCACATGCGGTTGAGGCTGTCGAGGATGGGCGGGAACATGGCTTCGAGTTCGGTCATGCGCTGGACGAAGCGGTCGAATTCTTTGTCGTGGCTGCGCCAGACTTCATCGTTGGAGATGGTGAACTGCTTCCAACGCTTCTGGTCGTCGGATGTCCAGTCGTTCCATTCCTGACGGAAACGTTCCTCGCTGAGGCGCTGCATTTCGGCAACTTCGTTGATGCGGCGTTCGAGGCGATCCCCGATGCGCTCGAAATCATCGATGATCTTCTTCATGCTGCGGTAGGCTTCCGACCAGGTTTCAAACCGCTCGATGTTGCGCTGCATGACGCTATCCTGATCGCCAAAGCGCTTGATGAGGTCGGCGATCTGCTGGTCACGCTGCTGGATAACGAGAGTCTGCTGATCGATGAACTGCTGAATCTGTTCGCGGCGTTCGCGGTCGCTGTTCTGGACATCCTGGACGCGGCGTTCGGTGCGGAGGGCGAGGTCTTCGAGCAACGTCAGCTTGGGGCGGACGCTATCAATCTGCTTCTGGACTTCGGGGATTTCCGACTGGACTTCGGAGATGCGGCGGCTGTCCTGGCGGCGCTGCTCTTCGAGGAAGGCGAGGCGGCGATCCGGCTCTTCGACCTTCTTGTAGAGGTCATCGACGCGCTGCTGAAGGGTGGCAACCGAGTCGGCAATGCGTTCACGCTCGACCTGGAGGGCGGGCATGGCGTTCAATACGCGATCCACCCGTTCGAGGCGTTCGGTAAGTTCGCGCACGGAACGCGAGAGGTTCTCACGGGCAAGTTCAGCGCGGCGCTCGGCTTCGCGTTCGGCGATCAGGCGTTTGGACTCGACGCCTTCGAGCATCTGGGCGACTTCACGGCGCACCTGATCCACCAGGTCGGTGTCGCGGCCATTAGGGGTGATCTGGGTGCGGATCACGGTTTGATCCGACTCCATGCTGTTGACCCGCTTGGAGAGAACGGTGATGGTTTCCTGCTGCTGGGCCAAGCGTTCCTCAAGCGTCGCAATTGTGGCTTTGTCGCGGCGACGCTCCTCATCCAACCATTCGATCATGCGCGCGGCCTGGTTAATGTCCACAGCCCTGCCTCACTTCTGAACCATTCCGTTCCATTGTTTATCCTGGGCGCGATTATAACATATCCCCACCCTGCTCGTGGTCAGAATTTACGAATCGTTGAGCAGGCAGCACCAACCCTTTGCGAGATTCGCGGCTTCCGTTATGATGACCTCAGCGACTTCTCGCAGCACCATCATGGAAGACCATGCACGAATGGATTTCACTTACTGATGCGGCGGCTCTGGTTCAGGATGGGCAGACCATTGCGTTTGGTGGGATGACGATCTACCGACGGCCGACGGCATTCGCCAAAGCGCTGCTGAGGCGTCCGGCGCGACCAAAAGACCTGACGCTGCTGTGTTTCACGGCGGGGTTCGAGTCGGACATTCTGGTGGGCGCGGGGTGCGTCAAAACGGTGCGCTCGTGCTACTTTGGGTTGGAGTCGTTCGGGTTCGCGCCGATGTTCACGGAAGCGGCTCAGCGTGGGAGCATTGAAGTCCGCGAAGAGACCGAGGCCAGCCTCGCGCTGGGAATCCGGGCGGGGATCGCCGGGGTGGGGTTCATGCCGTCACGGGCGTGGATCGGGACGGATTTATCGCGACTGCGGCCAGATGTCCAGACGATCCGCGATCCGTACAGTGGGGAGAAGCTGATGGCATTCCCGGCGATTCACTGCGATGTGGCGATCATTCACGGGCTGGAGGGCGACCAGCACGGGAATGTGCGGATCAACAACAATGTGGGCGTGGATATCGAATTGATCTATCTGGCGGATATCGTGATTGCCACGGTCGAGCGGGTGGTCGATCATGTGGAACGGACGCTGGATTCGACGCTGATTCCGGCTCCGGGAACGAATTACCTGGTTCATGCGCCGCGTGGAGCCTGGCCGACAAGCTGCTATCCCGATTATCCGGTGGGCGGCGGGGAGTTCCTGCGGTATGTGGACGCCTGCAACGCGGGCAAGTTCGATGCGTATCTGGATGCGTATCTGAGCAGCGAACCGTAGAGGACTTGTCCCACTGCAACTCTCATGTCAATCGAAATCTAACGTGGAGGGCTGCAAACACATGAACTCATCCATGCGAAGCAAGCTCAATGCAATCCCCTTAGCGCGATTTTCACTGCTGGTTGGTGTTGTGCTGTTTTCAGGCTGGATCAACAGCATAAGGACGTGGGCACAGGATCAAGCTGCTGACCAATGCTCCTTGATTGCCCTCATCGGGCCGTCAGGAGACTCCGCCAATAGCAGCGTGTATTCGAACGGAGATATTTATGTGATGAACCCTGACGGGTCCAACCTTCACCGTCTCACCCAAACCGAGGACAGCGAGTTTTATCCATCGTGGTCGCCAGACGGAAAACTCATTGTGTTTTCATCCAATCGTGATCGGGAAGACATTGGCTATGAAGACTATCGGATTCCTTCATTTAACCTGTACGTCATGAATTCTGATGGTAGCCACATCCGGCGGCTGACGCGATTTGAGGAGAGCAGCAATGACTTACAGCCAGCTTGGTCACCCGATGGGAAGTGGATTGCCTATTATGCGGCAACACGAACTTCACGGTGGATTGCGATCATAGGACCAAACGGGGAAAGCCACCGAGACCTCGACGTGAAGTCCTTTGTTGACCCACATTGGTCACCTGACAGCACACAGATTCTGTACTCAGGACCGGTCGAAAACGAGCGGATACGTCAAAAACTGTTCCTAATCGACGTGGACGGGGGAAACATTGCACAATTGACCTATGGTAAGGGTAGCGATTACGGCGCGAGTTTTTCGCCCGACGGCCAATGGATTGTATTCGCATCGACACGCGACCAACCTGAATACTTGGAAGCCCCTCAATCGGATATTTATGTGATGAATTATGCGACCGGCGTTGTGAAACGCTTGACAATGAACGGGGGCTACACCCCATCATGGTCTCCTGATGGCAGCCAAATAGCGTATTTCAGCCCCGAGGGAATCAATGTAATGAACAGCGATGGAACACTTCCCAAGACTATTCTCACCAATCCATCTGCAAAACAAGCGGGTAGTCAATTCATCGATCTTAGCGGCGATTATGGTTTTCCGGTCTGGTCGCCGTGGTTGTGTGAGCGCCCATGACAGAAGCCAGTGCAACCAAATGTGTCTGTGCCATGAGATGGTCGATAGAGCCGGGCGGCGCGATACTTGCCGCCCCCTTTCGCCTTTCGTGATTCATTGAACCTGGATGGACTGACGAAAAACCGGTACAATACGGGCACAATCACATATGCAGACCAGGGGAGTCCATGCGAAATGGGCTGAGAGGGTGCGATGTGCCGCACCGACCCTTGACCTGATCCGGTTCATGCCGGCGTAGGGAGCGTTTGTCCGAGCCTGTCGATTCAACCACCCCTACCGCAAGCGCAGTAGGGGTGGTTTTCGTTTCCGGCATGAAGGCACCATCAGTAACGGACGAGTGTAAGGAGGAGAAGATGAAGGTTCGATGGTTTGCGGCGCTGGTTCTGCTGCTGGCGATCAGCACGTCAGCGGTGGCTCAAAACGAGCCGGTCACGATCACGCTGGTGACACACGACAGCTTCAATGTGAGCGAAGAGGTGCTGAACGCTTTCCAGGAATCCAATGGGATCCGCGTCGAGATTCTGCGAAGTGGTGACGCGGGCACGATGGTCAACCAAGCCATTCTGAGCATCGGGAATCCGTTGGGCGATGTGCTGTTCGGTGTGGACAATACGTTCCTGGGGCGGGCGCTGGATGCCGACATCTTCACGCCGTATGAGTCGCCGCTGCTCGACACGGTGGACGCGGCTTTCCAGGTCGATCCTGAACACCGGGTGACGCCCATCGACTACGGCGATGTGTGCCTGAACTACGATGTGGCTTACTTCGAGGTGGCCGGCGTGGGTGTCCCCTCCAGGCTGGAAGCGCTGACGCAGCCGGAGTACGCCGACCTGCTTGCGGTGCAGAATCCGGCCACGTCATCTCCGGGGCTGGCCTTCCTGCTGACGACGATTGCCCACTTCGGAACCGAAGGGGAATACACGTACCTGGATTACTGGCAAGACCTGGTGAAGAACGGGGTGTATATCGCCGACGACTGGTCGGATGCGTATTACGGCCAGTTCAGCGGCAGCACGGGCAGCGAGGGGTCGCGGCCGCTGGTGGTGAGCTATGCCAGCAGCCCGCCCGCCGAGGTTTTCTTCGCGGAGACGCCCAGCGATACGGCTCCGACGGCCAGCATCATCGCTGAGGGGATGTGCTTCCGGCAGATCGAATTTGCGGGGATTCTGAAGGGTACGGATCAACCGGAAG
>JAEUQZ010000036.1 GCA_016788965.1 Anaerolineae bacterium
CATCCTGCCACGGTTCGCATCTGGGCCGACCACGGTGATCTGCCCTCGCGCCGCACCCCCGGCGGACACCGCCGCTTCCGCCGCGCCGATCTGCGCCGCTACGCCGAGTCGCAGGGGGAATTGCAGCCCCTCGAAGTCCAGATCATCATCCAGAATGCCCTCGGTCACACCCGGATGCAGGTCGGCGGCGGCACACTCACCCACCAGCATTGGTATGAAAACCTCTCTGAAGCCACCCGCGCCGAACTGCGGGCAGAAGGCTTACGCACGATGGAGGGACTGCGGACGTACCTGGCCGAAGGCGCACCCGATGAAGTCCTCTCCCTGGCGATTAACTCCGGCAAGCACTATGCCCGTCTGCTCAGCCAGGATGGACTGAAACTCGGCGATGCCGTTCGCGGCTTCTTCTACTTCAGCGATTTCGTCATCAATTCGGTACTGAACTGGTCGGAAATCACCCCGCCCCGCAACGCCACGCCCGAATGGAGCCTGCTGCTGCGGCAGGTCAACACCTTCATCAACACCATCTTGCTGTCCATCATCGAGTATTACCAATCCGAATGATCGATCCCGCCTGGATAGCCCTCAGCCTCATCGACCGGGTGGGTCGGCGCACGCTCGACGCCCTGTCGGCAGCCTTCCACAACGACCTCCACGCCGTCCTTGCCGCCGATCCCCACGACCTTCAGAAAGTCCCCGGCGTCGGCCCAAAGATCGCCCGCAGCATCCGCGCCGTCAACCTCGATCAGGTCGAAGCCGGCATCGCCCGCTGGCAGCAGCACGGCGTCCGCATCCTCACCCTGCGTGATGCTGATTACCCGCGCCGCCTGCGTCCACTGGCCGACGCGCCGCCCACCCTGTTCGCCACCGGCCAGTTAGATAAAGGTCGATACAACAACCGGCCCTGCGCCGCCATCATCGGCACGCGCCAACCGACCGCCGCCGCTCGACATGCCGCCCAGGAATTGGCTCTGCGCCTCGCCGAACGCGGCTATACCATCGTCAGCGGGCTGGCCTACGGGATCGATCATACCGCCCACCAATCGGCGCTGGCCCTGCCATCAGGGACGACCCTGGCCGTCCTCGGCTGTGGCGTCCTCAACATCTACCCCGCCCAGCATCAGGAACTCGCCCGCGCCATCATGGGACGCGGACTCGTCCTCAGCGAGTGTCACCCGGATGCGCCGCCCGGCCCATCCGCGCTGGTCGCACGCAACCGCATCATCACCGGGTTGAGCGATGCGGTGATCGTCGTCGAAACCTCGACCGAAGGCGGCGCGATGCACGCCGCCCGCTTCGCCTCCCAGCAAGGTCGAACACTCTATGCGCTGGACTACCCTGCCAGCGGCAACCGCGCCCTGATCGAAGCAGGCGCGATCCCCCTGCCTGCCGATCTGCGCGACCTTCCTTTCTGACAAGCCCTACACGCCCGCCCTTCCGCCCCGTATAATGAAACGTTAGAGTAGCCCACTTTCGACAAATCGAGGACGACAGGTCTTATGCTGGAGAAACTGGCCGGTATCGAATCCCGCTATGACGAGTTAGAACGCCTGATGAGCGATCCAGACGTCCTCAGCGACTACAACCGCATCGCCGAATACTCGAAAGAACGCTCCAGTCTGGCCGAAATTGTCGACGGCTACCGCGACTACAAGCGCCAGGTGCAGGAACTCGAAGACGCTCGCCAGCTCCTCGCTGAAGAAACCGATCCCGAACTCTCCGCGATGGCAAAGGACGAAATCACCGCGCTCAGCGCCAGCAGCGAAGCCCTCTACGAGAGGCTCAAATTCCTGCTGATCCCCAAAGACCCGCGTGACGAAAAGAACGTCATCATGGAAATCCGCGCCGGCGCGGGCGGCGATGAAGCCGGCCTCTTCGCCGCCGACCTCTACCGCATGTATTCCTACTACGCCCAGAATCGCGGCTGGAAAATCGAGGTCATCGATCAGAGCGATACCGGCATCGGTGGCTTCAAGCAGATCACTTTCGAGCTAAAGGGCAAGGGCGCCTACAGCCGCCTCAAGTACGAAAGCGGCGTCCACCGCGTTCAGCGCGTCCCGGAGACCGAAGCCGCTGGGCGCATCCATACCAGCACGGTGACGGTCGCCGTCCTCGCCGAGATGACCGAGGTCGATGTCCAGATTCGTGAGGAAGACATCCAGGAAGAATTTACCCGTGCCAGCGGCGCGGGCGGCCAGCACGTCCAGAAGAACTCGACCGCCGTGCGCCTCGTTCACGTGCCCAGCAACATCGTGGTCGAAGTTCAGGACGAACGCAGCCAGCTTCAGAACCGGATGCGCGCCCGGCAAATCCTTGCCTCGCGCATCTACGACATGGAGATCGAAAAGCAGCGCCTTGAACAGGAAGGCGAGCGCCGCAGTCAGGTCGGCACAGGCGACCGCTCCGAGAAAATCCGCACCTACAATTTCCCGCAGAACCGCGTCACCGACCACCGCGTCAACGTCAGCAGCTACAACCTGCCGGCCGTCCTGGAAGGCGATATCGACCAGTTCATCGATGAACTCACCATCCGCGACCAGGCCGACAAACTCTCCGGCAGCCTCGAATCGGACGTGTAGACCGAATCAAAAGGGGCGCTCTGTCGCGCCCCATTCTATATCGACTGACCCCGCGCCGATCAGAACCAGCCCCGGCGGCTGAAGCGTTCTTCCTTCCACGGATCAGCTTCGTTGTGATAACCAGAATTCTCCCAGAACCCCGGCTTATCTGTTTCCGAAAACTCCAGCGCCCGCAGGAACTTGGCGCTCTTCCAAAAATACAGCTTGGGAACCAGCGTCCGCACCGGCCAGCCATGATCCGGCTCCAGCGGCTTGCCATCGTATTTATAGGCCAGCAGCACGTTGTCTTCCATCATGGCATCCAGCGGGGTATTGGTCGTGTATCCGTACTCACAGTGCGCGATGACGTGCTTGGCCGTCGGCTTCACGCCGAAGAGCTTCACGAAGTCGCGGAACAGCACCCCTTCCCACACGGTATCGAACTTGCTCCAGCGCGTCACGCAGTGAATATCGGTTTGTACCGTCGTGGTCGGCAGCTTCACGAACTCATCCCACGACCAGCGCATCTCGCGTTCCACATCGCCGAACACCCGCAGATCCCAAGTCGCCGGGTCGAACGGCGGCGTCGGCCCATACGTCAGCACCGGGAACTTCTGCGTCAGCGATTGGCCCGGCGGCAGCCGCCCCTCGCTCTTGATCTTCTCTTCCTGCTTCCGTCGGTTCAGGAAATCCACAGCGCACCACCTTGTTCTCTAGCGCGAACCCAAACAACACGAGACCGCGATCACGAATGGAATTGGAGTACAGTCCATTCTACCGCAGTCTCGTTACATGTTTGGCTGAATATCTTGTGAGTGCGGGCGTCTGCGCCTGTCCCTACATATAGGGGTTGGTCAGCAGCTCCACCTGGAGTTTGAGCAAACCCAGCGTCACTTCATCGCCATGCCGCAGCGGATACGCCTGTCCCGGCTGTAACCGCTCGCCGTTCAGGATTGTCCCATTTGCGCTGCTGTTATCGATGATGACCACCCGGTCTTCGTCGATCTTCACCGCCAGATGCTCGCGGGAAACGCCCGAATCCGCGCCCCCGAACGCCCCCAGATCGACATCCGGGTAGTACCCCGTCTGCGGGTTCGCCCGCCCAATTACGACGGTTCCTGAGACATCGAAAATCAATTGAATGCCCGACTCGACCAACTTCAGCGCCACCCGCCACGGCCTCGGCATTCCCAGATCGATAGGACGCAGCGTCGGTTCAGCCGCCATCGCATCCTTCGACCGGTCTAGTCGTCGCGTTTCACCTGCCATAAGTGCGTCTCTCCTCGGTATGATCGGGGAGGTAATGATCCTGATCGTATCTTACACCAGACCCAAGAATGGAGTCCATCAACAAATCTTAACCATTGTCATGAAAAGCGTGCAGATTTTCCCGTAGAATTGTCAACAAAGTGTCAAACAGCCAATGATACAAGATTTGTTATAATGAAGTCGATGCATCCCACGGTGTCTCTGCCCAGGTGAGGTCAAATGGCTGTCCAGCCCATCGAAACGCTGCTCGTGAGCGCCAACAGTAAACCGTTCGCCAAGGCGCTCGACAAATTCGTCTACCGCATCGAAACCGTCGCCGATCCCGGCAAAGCGATGGAGATGCTCCGGGATAACCGTTATGACCTGATCCTCCTTGACGACAAGGTGTTCAGCAACGATCTGCTGAGCATCATCCGCGAAATCAAGCGGCGTTTCCCGCTCGTGCCCGTCCTCATTCTCAGCGAGAACGCAGACGCCGCCTATCAGACTGACCTCATGGAAGCCGGCGCCGACGATTCCATAGTCGCGGGCATCAAAGGCGATGAACTTCAGCGCCGCCTGCGGATCATCCTGCGCCAGCGCCGCCAGGCGCAGATGCTCGCTCAGCGCAACCACAATTTGCAGTCCATCAACCTGCTGGCCCGCCGGATGCACAGCGCCACCGAGCCGCTGTCTCTGATCGAGCAGACTATTGAGATGGCCTGCGGCACGTTCCAGCTTTACGGCATTGCCCTGGCGCTGACTGAGGGCGATTCGGCGCAGATGTTCGCCGGGCAGGAGAACAGCCTGCGTGACAGCACCTTGACCCAGGAAAACCTCACCCTGGAACTCTACGATCCCTTCCAGCGCGTCATCCAGAGCGGTTTTGTCCAGGTCTTCCAGAACATCGTTGCCGACCCGCACTACCGCCCCATTCCGGCACTGCCCGCGCCCGAGTCCGCCATCATCCTGCCCCTTAACTACCAGGATCAGAAGCTCGGCGCGATGGGACTGTTTGGCACAGGCCGCCATCCGCTCGGCCATGAAGACCTGGTCGTCTTCGAGTTGTTCGCCTCGCACTTTGTTGTCGCCCTGGTCAACGCCCGCTATTCCCGCAGCCAGCGCATCAGTTCACAGAGCAGCCAGCACTTGCTCCGCGCCTGGCAGCAGTTCATGAACCTCCGCACCGAGCAAGACCTCGCCGACAACCTGCGCCTCCTCATGGAGGACATGCCCAACGTCAAACAGGCTCTCGTCTGGATGTATAGCACCCAACCCCCCCAGGGCGAATTGATCGTCAAGGCAGGCAACCCTGAGCTGGCTCAGGCCTTTAGTCACCTGGAACAGACTGGCCTCGTCTCCAGCTTGATCCAGCGCCTCGACGACCAGCAGATGCAGCCCATCGTCATCACCCCGGACCAAGTGCCCAAAGAGGGTTTCTCCACCCTGTTCAAGGGACTGCGCGGCCAGCAGCTTCTCGTCGCCCCCATCATGGATTCCGCCCGCTTCATCGGCGGCATCATCGCCAGCATCACCAGCAGCCGCCAGTTCACCCCCGAAGACACCAAAGTCATGGCCGCCAGCCTGACCCACGCCGCCGGCCTTGCCGTCGAGCGCACCACCCTCATCGAGGATATGGCCCAGAAAAGTGGTCGCCTGGAAACCCTGCTCCGCAGCACCTCTCAGGGCATCTTCTTCCTGGATGAAACCGGCCTGATCGCCTTCTGCAACCCCCAATTCACCGAAATCACCGGCATCAACCCCTCCGAAGTCCTCGGCCAATCCCCAGAGACTCTCCTCGAACGGATCGCCAGCCAGTCCGACCAGCGCGAAACCAACCTCGAACAGCTTCAGAGCGCCCTCAATCGGCTCCTCAGCAGTGATGCTGATCTTCACGAGGACTACCCGATTGTCGAACTCTCCTTGCGTGACCCGGCCCGCGACATCGATGTCGAGTTCATGCTCATCGGCGATGCCAACCGTGGGGAGTACACCTGGGCCGGCATCGTCCGCGATAACGCCCGCTACAAGCGCGAGTACAGCAGTCAAACCGTCTTGCTCGACCTGATGTCGGAGCGCATCCGTGTGCCTTATGCCCAGGTGCGCGGACTGATCCAAACCCTGAACGAACAGCACAGCCGCTTCACCCACCGTGAACGCGCCCGCTTCCTGCACCAGGTCGAAGAGAGTGTCGATCAGCTTGGTCGTCTCTGGGACAACATCCTGGAAATGTATAACCTCCAGGTTTCCGGGCTGGCCTTGAGCCGCGAGGAAGTTGATCTCTACGAGATCATCCAGCGCATCATCGACAGCCGCACCTTCACCGACTTCCGCCTTCACATTCAGGTCGAGGCCCCGGCCAACCTGCCCCTCCTTCAATTGGACGAAATCCGTGTCGAGCAGGCCATCACCAATGTCCTCTACAATGCCGTGCGCTATTCGCCGCGCGGCGCGCCCATCCTCATCCGCCTGGAACACAATGACGAACGCATCCTCATCGGCATCCACGACCAGGGCATTGGCATTCCCCAGGAGCAGTTGGATCACGTCTTCGAGCCGTTTTTCCAGGGAACCAATAACCCGGAGGCTGAAGGCGCTGGCCTGGGCCTGTATCTCGCCCGCGAGGTCGTTCAGCGGCATGGTGGCAGCATGTGGATCGAAAGTGCGGCCGGCAAAGGCACAGTCGTCACCCTGATGCTACCCGCCACCCTTTCGGGAGACGTCATCAAAATCGCGCCGGCCGCCCCGCCCCAGCAGATCGCCCGCCGCGCCGCCGAACCTGCCCCCGCCATCGAGCGTATCCCGGTCGCTGCCGGACGTCGCGTCTCCGAGCGCCCCATGCAGACCATCATGGTCGTCGCCGGCCGCTCCAAGATCACCACTCGCCTCAAAGCCTTGATGGGCGCGGAATATGAGATGATCGAGTATCGCACCGGCGAAGAAGCCCTGCGCGATGTCAATACCATCCGCCTCGACCTGATCTTCCTCGACATGAACCTGACCGACGCCAACGGCCTGGACATCTGCGAGCGCATGTGCAAGCGCACCGAAGTCCCCATCATCGTCATCACCGATGAAGTCTCCGAGCCGGAAAAAGTCCGCGCCTTCATGATCGGCGCCGACGACTACATCGCCAACCCGATCAGTGACGAAGAGCTGACCGCCCGCGTCAACGTCATCTTCAAACGCCGGCGCATCCCGGATCGTACCCGTGAACCGCTCGACCTCGGCAACCTCTATGTCGATTTTGCCCGGCGTGAAGTCTTCCTGAACAACAAGCCGCTCGAACTCACCCGCATCGAGTACGACCTGCTCAATACCCTGGCCGTCAACCAGGGGCAGGTACTCACCCACAAGCAGCTTCTCGAAAAAGTCTGGGGGCCGGAATACCAGGGCGAAACCCAGTATCTCTGGGTCAATGTCAGCCGCCTACGCAAGAAACTTGAACCAACCCCGGATAGCGCGCGGTATATACACACGCAGCCCGGCGTCGGCTACGTGTTCCGGCCATCATAACCACGCCCGGCGCGTCAGGCAGAAGGCCGCGCAGCCCGACGACCGCCCGACGCTCACTCACAGATCATTTGTGCCGCGCCCCTTTGGTGTGTTAATCTAGCGGCAGTGCTTTCGTGTTTGCGGATTGAGGATGGTGTCGTAGCGGTTTCAGCCCTGCGGTCATCAGCGAGCTGTCACCAGAGTAACGGAAACCGGTCAATTGGTAGTGCATCGCGCTGGGATAAACCTATGCTAAAGCGGCTGCTGGCACTCCTGTTCGTGGTCATCGGGGCGAGCGCCTTCACGCCAGCCCCAATTCAGCAGGACCTCCCCGAACTCGTCTCCCTGTCGGCAGAAGCCGGTTTTGATGGCAGCTTCCGCGAAGATCAGTGGATGCCCGTCTATGTGCGCGTCGAGAACAACGGCCCCGATATCGAAGGCGCCATCACCGTCCGCCCGGAGACCAGCACCAACGCCGTCAACAACAGTTACAGCCTGCCCATCAGCCTGCCCACGGGTTCTCGCAAGGCCGTTTTCCTCTATATCACCGCCCGTGGCTTCGCCACCCAGATTCGCGTCGATCTGATCGACTCGCAGGGCGTTACCATCACGGGTGAGAATGCCAACCTGCGTGCCTTGCAGCCCCGCGACCAGCTTCATGTCATCTTCACCCAATCGCCCGCCGGAGCCATCGACCTCGGACGGGTCCACGACGGCGGCTATTCGGCCTTCCAGTCCAACTGGCAGATCGAAAACCTGCCGGATCGCGCCGCCGCCCTCTCCCCAGTGAACACCCTGGTCTTCAGCGAAATCGATACCGGCACGTTGAGCAGCGCCCAGCAGCAGGCCATCGCCGATTGGGTCGCCCAGGGCGGCCACCTGATCGTGACCGGCGGCCCCAACTGGCAGCGCACTGCCTCCGGCCTGACCGATCTGCTGCCGCTCAAACCCTCCGACAGCGCCTCCCAGCCCGATCTAGCCCCTATTGCCGACTGGATGCGTCTCGCCCCGGAAGCCCTCCAGCGCGAAACCCTGATCGCCACCGGAACCGTCGAGCCGGATGCTCAAATCCTCGCGGGCACGTCCGAGACACCCCTGATCGTTCGCCGCGCCCTCGGCGCCGGCACGGTCGATTACCTCGCCGCTGACCCCAACGCCGCTCCACTGCGCGGTTGGGGCGGCCTCTCCGACCTCTGGTTGGTGCTGGCGACCACCACGCATCCGCGCCCCAGTTGGACGTATGGCGTCGCCGAGTGGCAGGATGCCGCCAGCGCCGTCAACATCCTTCCCGGTGTAAATCTGCTGCCCGATATCCTCCCGTTGTGTGGCTTTCTGGCGATCTACATTGCCTTGATCGGCCCGGTCAATTACATCGTCCTCAACCGCCTCAACCGCCGCGAATGGGCCTGGGTATCCATCCCCTTCTTCATCCTGCTTTTCAGCGCCACCGCCTGGATTTCGGGCTTCAACCTGCGCGGCAACGAGGTCACGCTCAGCCGCCTGAGCGTTGTCCAGACCTGGCCGGAAACTGACCGCGCTGCCGTCCGCGAATTCGTCGGCCTGCTCTCGCCGCGCCGCGCCCAATACAGCCTCGCCCTGGAGGGCAGCACCATGCTCCGCCCCATCCCGCGCATCGCCCAGGCCACGGCGCTCTTCGCGGGTGGATTGCAAACCAGCACCCGCATCGAACAAACCGATCAGTTCCGCGCCGCCGAATTCTCCGTCGATGCCAGCTACATCGCCGCTTTCGACGGCGATACCGTGCTGCCCCGCCCGGCCATCGATGGCAGCGCCACCCTCGTGACCGAAAATCTCACCGGGCTGCAAACCTTGCGCGGTTCCGTCACCAACAACACCGACCTCCCCCTCACCAATCCGGTGATCCTCGTGCGCGGACAGGTCCTCCGCCTGGAAAACGATCTCGCCCCCGGCGACATCGCCACCTTTGAACTCACCCTGCCCGGCGAAGGGCTGCCTTCGCCCAGCCCGCTCGCCTTCACCGAAGGCGGCTTCCGTTCGGTCTATTTGCGCTCCTCGCGTTATTACACCGGCAGCGGTCTCCCGCAGACCGTCCGCGACATCATGGGCGATCAGATTCCCTCGCAGGGATATTTCACCTTCCGCAGCCTGGATGGAACCCCCCGCGAGCAGGAAGCCTACCGCCGCACCCTCCTGCTCACCAGCATGGTGCAGGACCCCTACGGCATCCTCACCGGCCGCGGCAACCAGGCCTACTTTGCCGCCTGGTCGGATGCTGCCCTTCTCAACGTCGAAGTGGACGGTGGCAACTGGCGCTCCATCGACAGCACCCTCTATTTGGTGCAGTTGGCCGTCGAAATCACCCAACCCACTGGCCGCACGCGCATCACCTCCGACCAGTTCACCTGGTTCGTGCCCAGCCGCGCCTCCATGACCGATATCGCCCCGCTCGATCTGGCCTTCGCCCCCGGCGATGAAGTCACCTTCCGCTTCACACCGCTGCCGGACTCGGTGCTGCGCCGCGTCGATGAACTCAGCGTTTTCGTAGACCGCAGCCTCTCCACCAATCGCAATCTGCCCTTCCAGTTATGGAACTGGCAGACCGAAAGTTGGGAAGAATGGCGCATTCAAACCGGCAATCAGATCACGATATCGAACCCCCAGCGTTTCCTGGGGCCGCAGAACGCCGTCCAGATTCGCCTCACCGCTGATTCGATGGGCGGTTATCCGCGCATCGATGATCTGACCATCGAGCAGGCTGGACTTTTCTAAACCCGGATGCAGGACATAGGGATGCTATGGATTTCATCATCGAGACCAAAGACCTGAAAAAACGTTACGGCAAGTTCGAGGCCGTCAACAGCCTCTCGCTGCATGTACCCGCTGGCTCGATCTACGGCTTCGTCGGGCCCAACGGAGCCGGCAAAACCACCACCATGCGGATGCTGACCACCCTCACCCGTCCCACCTCCGGCGAAGCCTGGGTCGCCGGGCATTCCGTCATTCAGGAACCCCGCGCTGTCCGCCGCGCCATCGGCTATATGCCCGATGAGTTCGGCGTGTATGACGATATGCGCGTCTGGGAATACCTGGATTTCTTCGCCGCCTGTTACGACATCCCGGAGAACAACCGCCGCAAGCTCATCGACGACCTGCTCGAACTCGTCGATCTCGCCCACCGCCGCGACGATATGGTCGATAAGCTCAGCCGGGGCATGAAGCAGCGCCTCTCCCTGGCTCGTACCCTCGCCCACGATCCCTCCGTCCTGATCCTGGATGAACCCGCTTCCGGCCTCGATCCGCGTGCCCGCGTCGAAATCCGCGAGCTGCTCGTTGAACTGGCGAAGATGGGCAAGACCATCTTCTTCTCCTCGCACATCCTGGCCGATGTCAGCGAAATCTGCACCCACATCGGCATCATCGAAGGCGGCAAGATGGTCGCCCAGGGCAGCATGGATGAAATGCGTGCCCAACTCATGCCCCACCGCGAAATCATCGTCACCGTCCGCGATCAGGAAACCGCCGAGCGTGTCAAGACCCTAGTTGCCACCCTGCCCGGCGTGTTGGATGTGCAGTTCCTGGAACCCAAGAGCGGTCGCTCGCGTGTCCGCATCGATTTCACCGGCGACGATGAAGGCATCGCCGCCATCAATCAGGCGCTCACTGGCGCTCAGATCGCCATCCTCGGCTTCACCGAGGAAACCAAAGACCTCGAAGCCATGTTCATGCGCGTCACCAAAGGCATCGTCACCTAGCATCCGGGGTAAAGATTACTCGTGGCCGAACAAGCACTTCCCATCGACCGAGTCGTCGCCCCTGATGAGGCGCTCAGCCCCCGCGAACAGCGCCTCGAACGCGGCGCGGCCGCCCTCCGCTGGGGCGCGGTCATCAGCGCAGCCCTGGCCGGACTGGTCTTCCTGCTGGCCGCCTTCGGTGGCCTGCAAATCATTCCCAATATCTTCCCTGTCCTTCAAAATCTGGCGCTGAGCCGCGCCGGAGGCGGTAGTGATGCCGCCGCAGCCGCCATCATCCTCCTGCTTCAGATCGACATCAGCTTCCTGCTGGTCATGATGGTCGGTGTTCAGGCCCGTGAGACCTGGGCGCTGGTCGGAGTCTGGGTGCTGGCCCTCGCCAATATCGCCGCCCTCGTCCTGCTCGGATTCACCCCCGGCCTCGTCACTGTCGCCGCCGCCATCATCTGCGGAGTCATCCTCAGCCGCGATGTCGGCGCTTTCCGCATGAACCCGGTCATGCTCAAGGAACTCCGTGGCCGGATGCGCGGCGTCCGCGCCTTCGTCGTCATCAGTGTCTACCTCGGTTTGATGAGCGGCTTTCTCGCCCTCCTCTACCTGATCTACGAACCCGTCAACCGCGCCAGCGGCTCCGCCGCCGCTGGTGAAGTCGGACGTGTCCTCTTCATGGGCATCGTCGGCGTCGAACTCATGCTCATCATCTTCATTGCCCCCGCCTTCACCGCCGGAGCCATCACCGGCGAGCGCGAACGCCTCACCTACGACCTGCTCAAGACCACCCTGCTGTCCAGCCCCTCATTCGTGCTGGGCAAGCTCGAATCAGCCCTGAGCTATGTGCTGCTCCTGCTGTTCGCCGCCATCCCGCTTCAGAGCATCGCCTTCCTTTTCGGCGGCGTCACCGAACTCGAACTCATCCTCTCCTTCATCATTCTGACTGTGACCGCCATCGCTCTCGGCACAGTCGGTATCTTCTTCTCCGCCGTCGCCGAGCGCACCCTGGTCGCCAGCGTCCGCTCCTATACCGCCGCCCTCGTCGCCAGCTTCGGTGTGCCGCTGGTGGCGGGCGTCATCGTCAACATCCTCCGCGAACTCCTCAAGCTCAACTCGCCTGTCTTCCAGGCCATCCTGACCTACGTCGGCGATTTCCTGGTCAGCCTCAATCCCATCGCCGCCGCCCTGACCACCCAGCAGCTTCTCATCGACCGTCAGGTCGTCGGCTTCTGGGTCGATACGCTATCGGACGGAACCAGCATCCCGCGCGTCTCGCCCTGGATCACCTTCACCATCATCTATCTGGTCGTCTCCACCGTGCTGATCGTCCTCTCCGTCCGCCAGACCCGCAAGATCGAGGGCTGAACATGAACCCTGCGGCCTGGCCCGGCGTACTAGCGACAGATTACAGTGAGTCACGAATGTTGATCTCCATTCCGATGTCATCGGGCAATGACTGTCCTGAACCAACATTACTCCCCCTCTGCCACGAAGTGGAGAGGGGGTCGGGGGGTGAGGATCATGGAATCTGGGATTCACTGAATTTAGCGAAAGCAGTTCCCTATGGCGGCTGAAGCCCTTCCGCAAGAACGGCGCGTGCAGTTGCGTGATCTGGTTCGCGGCTGGGATCGTCGCCTGCGCCTCCAGCAGGCCACGCTCTGGTTGCCGCGCAGCCTGCTCCCCGGCCTGGGATTAGGCCTTCTCGTTGCCATCGTGTCCCGGCTGCGTCCCTGGCTGCAAAACGATCAGATCATCCTGCTCGGCGCGGTTGGTGTCGTGCTGGGCATCGCCGCGATGCTCCTGGCCGTCGTATTCTGGCCCCGCCCGGAACAGACCGCCGCCCGCCGTTTTGATATCCACTTCGGTTTACAGGAGCGCGTCTCTACCGCCCTCGAACTCATCGACGGCCGCATTCGCGGCGGCGAAGAGTTATCCCGTCTGCAAATCGACGACGCCTGGAGCCACGCCTCCCAGACGAGCCTGAGCGCGAATATGCCCCTCATCTGGCGCTGGCGCGAATGGGCGTTGGCCGCCCTCCTGCTCGTCATCCTGGCCGCCCTGGTCATCCTCCCCAACCCCCAGGCCGAGGCCGCCGCCGCTTCAGCCGCGCAGCAGGCCGAGATCGACGCCGCCCGTGACGATCTTCAGCAGATCATCCAGGATGTCGCCTCCGATCCTGCCCTCCAGCCGGAAGAACGCCAGCAGCTTCTTCAGGCGCTCGAAACCAGCCTGGACACCCTCGAACGCCCGGATGTCACCCCAGAAGAGGCCTTCGCCACTCTCTCCGAGGCCCAATCTGCCCTTCAGCAGCAGTCCGAGCAGATGGATCAGAGCCAGCAGTCTCAGCAGAACGCCCTCAATGCCGCTGGCGAAGCCCTGCGTGAACCGCAGCCAGCCGACCAGCCGCCGGAGCCTCAGCAGGAGCCTGCCACCGCCCCGGTCGATGCGTCGCAGGCGCTCGACCAGATGGGCGAAAACCTCGACCAGATGACCGCCGCCGAGCGTGAGGCCGCCGCCCAGCAGCTTGAACAGGCAGCCCAGGCCCTTCAGGAGACCAACCCGGAAATCGCCGAGTCGCTCCGGCAGGCCGCCGACGCCCTCCGCCAGGGCGACCTTGAGCGCGCTCAGCAAGCCCTTGAGCAAGCTCAGCAGCAGTTGCAGCAGGCTCAGCAGAACGCCCAGAGCCAGCAGCAGGCCTCCGAGTCGCTCGATCAGTCCGCCCAGCAGGTGCAGCAGTCTGCCGAGAACATCGCCCAGTCCGGCCAGCCCCAGCAGCCCGGCCAGCAGCAGGGTGAACCCGGCGAAGGCCAGGAATCGCAGACCGACCAGAACGGCGATCAGAACCAACCCGGCGATCAGCCTGGTCAGCCCGGTGAAGGCCAGACCGATCCCCAGGAGGGGCAATCCGGTCAGCCAGGCGAACCCGGCCAGCAACCCGGACAACCCGGTGAGGGTCAGCAGCCGGGCGAAGGCGGTCAGCCCGGCGATCAGGGGCCGGAAGGCCAGCAGAATAACGGCGGAACCAGCACTGGCGCGGGCGATGCCCAGGGTGATTCAGGCAGCGAACAGGGCGGCACGGAATCCAGCCCCGGCGAAGTCCCCCAGGACAACAACCCCGATGGTGGCGGCCAGGAGCAGTACGATCCCGTTTATGCTCCGCAGCGCATCGGCGGCGAAAGCAGCGAGGAAATTCAACTCGATCCCAACGCCTCCGACGCGCCCGTCAGTGAGGGCCAGTTTGCCGAGAACCCCACCGGGAATTCCAGCGTGCCCTACGATCAGGTTTTTAATGATTACAGCAGCGCCGCCAACGAAGCCCTCCAGCAGGACTACATCCCGTTGGGGCTGCGCGATGTCGTGCGCGATTATTTCACTTCGCTCGAACCCAGGCGGCCCTGAGCCGCATGCCGGACAGCCAGCGTAGATCGAGGACTCACTATGACCGAGGCTCCTGTACAAGAAATCAATATGGATCAATTCAGCCGCGCTGCCCAGGCCATCGAGGCCGAGGTCGGCCGCGTCATCGTCGGCCAGCATGAAGTTGTGCGCGGGGTGCTGATCTGCATTCTCGCCGGGCGTCATGCCCTTCTGGAAGGCGTTCCCGGCCTCGGCAAGACCATGCTCATCCGCACCCTGGCCGATGTCCTCGACCTCAAGTTCGCCCGCATCCAGTTCACCCCCGACCTGATGCCCGCCGATATCACTGGCACGGACATCCTCGACGAAGACGAACACGGCCGCAAGGTCAAGCAGTTCCAGCAGGGGCCGGTCTTCGCCAACCTCATCCTCGCCGATGAGATCAACCGCGCCACCCCCAAGACCCAATCCGCCCTGCTGGAAGCGATGGCCGAGCAGTCCGTCACCGTCGCCAACCGTACCTACCGCCTGGAGCCGCCTTTCTTCGTCCTGGCGACCCAGAACCCACTGGAAATGGAAGGAACCTACCCCCTCCCCGAAGCCCAGCTAGACCGCTTCATGTTCAAGGTCAACGTCACTTATCCTTCCGTCGGCGATCTCGTCAGCATCCTCGAACGCACTACCGGAATCGATTCCGCCCGCGCCGGCAAAGTCGCCGACGGCCGCCAGATCATCGACATGGGCCGCCTTGCGCTCAACACCCCCATCGCCAGCCACCTGAACGAATACGCTGCCCGCCTCATCATTGCCAGCCACCCCGATGACGCCACCGCGCCCGAAAAAGTCAAAGCCTACGTGCGCTATGGAGCCAGCCCGCGCGGCGCGCAGGCCATCATCGTCGGCGCCAAGATCAACGCCCTGCTTGACGGTCGCTTCAACGTCTCCTACGACGACATCCACGCCGTCGCGCCTTCCGCCCTCCGCCATCGCATCCTGCTCAACTTTGAAGGACTGGCTGACGGCGTGACCACCGACAGCGTCATTGCCGAGCTGCTGCAATCGGTTCCGAAGGTTTAGGCCGATGCCGGACGACAAGCTCTTTGACGAAAAGACCCGCGCTCGCCTGGAACAGCTCATGCTGGTCGCCAGCCGCGTCCGCGCCGGAGCCATGAAAGGCGAACGCCGCTCGACTAAACGCGGAACCAGCATCGAGTTCGCCGACTATCGCAACTACACCCGTGGCGACGACCTCCGCCGCCTCGACTGGAACATCTACGCCCGCCTGGAGCGCCCTTTCATCAAGCTGCTCGAAGACGAGGAAGACCTCGCCGTCCACCTCCTCCTCGATGTCTCCGCCAGCATGGGCTACCCCCATGAAGGCGACCGCGACCAGAACAAGTTCCTGTTCAGCCAGCGTCTCCTCGCGGGTCTGGCCTCGATCTCCCTCGCCAGCAGTGACCGCCTTGTCGTCGCCGCCATCGGCGCATCCGAGGAAGACCGTTTCGGCCCCGTCCGCGGACGCGGCTACAGCCTCGCTCTGCTGCAATACATCAGCCGCCTGGAACCCCACGGCATCACTGACCTGAACGCCGCCCTCAAGGACTATGCCGCCCGCGGCGGACGCCCCGGCCTGTGCTTCATCATCAGTGATTTCTTCTCGCCGTCTGGTTATCAGGATGGTTTGAACGTCCTGCTCGGTCGCGGCTACGAAGTCGGTCTGATCCAGGTCTTATCGCCCGAAGAAGTCGATCCCCCCATCGGCGGCGACCTCCGCCTGATCGACTCCGAGACCGGTCAGGGGCAGGAAGTCTCCATCGACGGCGGAATGCGTGACCTGTATCTCAAGCGCCTCGCCGAATGGCGCGACGGCATCCGCGCCGATTGTCTCCGTCGCGGCGTCCATTACGTCGGCGTCGAAACCAGCACCCCCTGGGAGAAAGTCATCCTTCAGCAATTGCGCCGCCTCGGTGCGGTCAAGTGAGCGGGGTGCGATGAACGACCTATGGCTTTCCTGACGCCCCTCGCGCTGATCGGCGCGTTCCTCGCCATTCCCGTCATCCTGCTCTACATGCTCCGGCTGCGGCGGCGTGAAGTCGTCGTGTCGAGTACCCTGCTCTGGCAGCAGATCCTCCGCGACAGCGAAGCCAACACCCCCTGGCAGCGCCTCCGCCGCAATCTACTGCTCATCCTTCAACTGCTCATCCTGGCCCTCCTGGTGTTCGCCCTCGCCCGTCCTTATATCACCGTCCCCGCCGTCAGCGCCGGCCAGATCGAACTGCTCATCGACGCCTCCGCCAGCATGAACGCCACCGACCTGCCCGACGGCCGCGCCCGCTTCGAGGCCGCCATCCAGCAGGCCCTCGGCATCATCGGCACGCTCGGCTCGGACGACACCATGACCATCATCCGCGTCGCCGATGTGCCCGAAGTCATCGTCCCCCGCACCGCCGACCAGACCGTCCTCCGCGCCGCCGTCCAGAGCATCCGCCCCAGCAGCGCCGAAGCCGATTGGGTTGCCGCCCTGACGCTGGCCGCCGCCGATGCCGCCGACGCCGAGGATTTCGATCTCGTCATCATTGGCGATGGTGGCCTGGGCGACGCCGAGAATCTCCCCGGTGTGCCCGGAACCATCCGCTACATCCCCATCGGCCAATCCGCCAGCAATCTGGCGATCACTGCCCTGGCGACCCGCGCCCTGCCCGGCCAGCCCAGCCAGTTGTTCGCCCAGGTCACCAATTACGGAACCGAAGACGCCCCCGTAATCTTCGACCTGCGCGTCGATGGCGAGCTGTTTACCGCCGAGCGTTACCTCATCCCCGCCGGGCAGAGCCTCCCGCTCGTCTCCGAAGCCCTGCCCGAATCCTTCCGCATCATCCAGGCTGGCCTGACCACACCCACCGACTCGGCCATTCCCGACCACCTCGCTCTCGACAACACCGCCTGGGCGTTGTCCAGCGCCGCCGCCGAGCGTCAGGCGCTTCTCATGTCTGACGGCAATCTGTTCTTGGAACAAGTCCTTCGCAGCCTGCCTTCAGTGGCCGCCTTCAAAGGCGACATCACCCGCCCCCTCCCGGCCACCCCCTACGACCTCTACCTCGTCGATAGCTGGCTGCCCGCCGATGGCCGCCTGCCCGATGGCGACCTGCTCATCATCAACCCGCCCAACAGCACGTCGCTCTTCACCGTCGGCCCCGAAACCGATCAGGTCGGCAGCATCGTCATCCAGCGTGATGATCCCCGCGCCCGCTTCGTCGATTTCAGCGCCGTCAATATACTGCGCTTCCGCGCCATCTCCGGCACGCCCTGGGCTGCCGAGTTGATCCGCGCCGATGGCGGCCCGCTGCTTCTCGCCGGGGAAATCGACGGCCGTCAGGTCGCCATCCTCACCTTCGACATCCACAATTCTGACCTGCCCTTGCAGATCACCTGGCCGATCCTGATGTCGAACCTGCTCGAATGGTTCACCCCCCGCGCCATCCTCAGCGAAACCGCCAGCTTGCAGGTCGGCCAATCCCTGGCCTTCCGCCCGCCCTTTGAGGCCACCGCCGCCCGTTTCACTCTGCCAGATGCAGCCCGGCGCGATGTCCCCATCGAGCGCGATACCGTCGTCTTTGCCGATACCGCCGCGCCCGGCGTCTATCAGGTAGACCTGCTCAACGGCGACGAAACCCTCCAATCCGAAACCTTTGTCGTCAACCTGTTCTCCCCTTCAGAGAGTGATATCGCCCCCCAACAGTCCATCCGCCTGAGTGGGGAAGTCATCGGCGCGGCCGCCCGCGATGAAGTCGGCCAGCAGGAGTTCTGGCCCTGGGCTGCCCTCCTGGCGCTGCTCGTCCTCCTCATCGAGTGGATCGCCTACTGGCGTCGGATGCGCGTCCGCACCGTCTTCCGCCCGATTCCCAATCCGCCGCGCGCCCGCGGTCTGGCCCGCTCCTGAAGTAGAGTGGATGAGAGAGCCTTCATGTCGTTCACGACCCCGCTCGGCCTTGTCCTCCTGATCGCCCTCCCCATCGTCATTTACCTGGGCTGGCCGCGCTTACCCTACCGCCGCCGCCGCGACCTCACCAGCCTGATCCTCCGCGTCATCATCCTGCTGCTCTTGGTCTTCTCGCTGGCCGGAGTTCAAACCGTCCAATCAGCGGATCGGCTGGCCGTCGTCTTCCTGCTCGATGTCTCCGACAGCATGACCGCCCGCGCCCGTGAAGCTGGTCTGGACTACATCCGTCAGTCCCTCGCCGCCATGCGCCCCGATGACCGCGCCGCGCTGGTTCTTTTCGGCGGCAGCGCCTTGATCGAACGTCCTCTCAGCAGCGTCCGCGAGCTTCCCCTCATCCAGTCGGCTCCGCCATCCGGCAGCACTGACCTCGAAGAAGCCATCCGCCTCGCCCTCGGCATGTTCCCCGCCGACGCTGCCCGCCGCATCGTCATCCTCAGCGACGGCCGCGAAACCATCGGCGAAGCCGCCTCCGCCGCTGAACTGGCCGCCGCCACTGGCGTCGAGATCAGCTATGTCCTCTACCGCCCGGACAATACCCTGGAAGTCCAGGTCACCGATGTCACCGTCCCGGCCACCATCAACGCCGGGCAAACCTTCGACCTCAGCCTGACCATCCAGGCCGAAAGCGCCACCCCGGCCAATATCACCGTCCTCGAATCCGGCCAGATCATCCACCGTGAAGCCGTCGATCTGCGCCAGGGTTCCAACCGCTACACCCTCACCCTCCAGGCCGTCGGCAGCGGCTTCAAAGACTTCCTGGTGCAGGTCGATCCGGCTGGCAATGACAGCTTCTACCAGAACAACCAGCTTTCGGCCTTCAGCCGCGTCGTTGGCCCGCCCCGTGTCCTTGTCCTCTACACCGATCCGCTCGAAATTACCTACCTGCTCCCTGCCTTGCAGCAGGCCGGAATCTCCGTCGATACCGCCACGCCCGAACAGCTTCCCGTCGGCCTCGTCCCTCTCGCCCAGTACGAGAGCATAGTCATGGTCGATGTCCCCGCCACCGCCCTCACCCCCCAGCGCATGGAAGCCATTCAGTCCTTCGTGCGTGATCTCGGCGGGGGTCTGGTCGCCATCGGCGGCCCCCAGTCTTATGGCCCCGGCGGCTATTTCCAGACCCCCCTGGAGGAAACCCTGCCCCTCGACTCCCAGGTCAAGGATCAGCAGCGCCTCCCCCAATTGACCATCGCCTACGTCATCGACCGTTCCGGCAGCATGGGTACGGTCGGCCCCAGCGGCGTTGAAAACATCGAACTCGCCAAAGAAGCCATCATCCGTTCGGTCGATTTCCTTCAGCCCACCGACCGCGCCGGCGTTGTCTCCTTCGATACCGTCGGCTACTGGATCGCCAACGTTCAGCCCGTCCGCGACCGGGTGGGGTTGCAGCGTCTCGTCGCTACCCTGCGAACCGGCGGCGGCACGGACATCCTCGCCGGGATGAACATCATCGCCCCGGTCATGGCCGAAGACCCGTCCGCTCGCAAGCACATCATCCTGCTGACCGACGGCGGCGCTAATCCCGAAGGGCTGGTCGAATTGACCACCCAGTTGAATACCCAGGGCGGCGTCACCACCTCGGTCATCGCCATCGGCGCAGGCGCGGCCCCGTTCCTTGAAGACATGGCGAAGGCCGGCGGCGGCAACTACCACGCTGTCGAACGAGTCGAGCAAATTCCCGCCATCTTCAGCCAGGAGACCGTCCTGGCGACCCGTTCCTATATCCTGGAAGACCCCTTCGTCCCCATCCTCACCGCCAGCAGTCCTATCCTGGATGGCATCGCCGCTGCCCC
>JAEUQZ010000370.1 GCA_016788965.1 Anaerolineae bacterium
CGCGCGTCGGCCTGCCTATCCAGGCTTTCGTCCACCTGACCACCACCACCCGCCAGTCCATCCGCCTCCGCGAAGTCGTGTCCGAACTGGTCGAGGTGGCCGAATGTCACTGCGTCACCGGGATGGAGTCCTATATTCTCAAGGTGTTCGTGCCTAGCGTGGAGCATCTGGAACGGCTGCTGTGGAAGCTCAAAGACTACGGCGAAGTCCGCACCTCGCTCGTCCTCTCCTCCCAGGTCACCCGCCGCTCCATCGACCGCCAATCCGTCGAGATCGAGTGAAAACGATTCGACTGCCGTAGTGGGTATTTTTAATAGGGAAACCAAATCAAAGGCGAATCATCGTAGGGGCGACCACGCCGGGTCGCCCGTGTGAGAACCATTCGTTGCCACGCGCTTGCGAACACTCCCTTGCTCATCGCCCCGGTGAGAACAGCCAGTCGCGGCTGTCCACGCGGACAATGAACACCGATTTGTCGTCTGGATTGCCATTGACCATGCGGAACGCAATCTGCCGGGGTGGATCACCTACAGGGTAGGCAAATACGTACTCCGAGATTTCCTGATTCGTCCGCGCCGGCGCGAGGGAGAAAACGCGCAGGATCAGCCCTTCGCCATCGACCAGGAAACCATAGAAACCCTCAACCGAGCCATCGCTGCTATAGGAACGGAACGCATCATGCCGGGTCTCCGCGTCGATCTGCCCTTCGCCCCAGATCGTGATTGTCACCCACTTGTCGTACATCTTCATCGTGAGGACATCCGATGCCGTGTTGACGGGCAGGCTGAACGTTTCTTCGACGGGGGTCGGCATCGCATTGCCGCGAATACTGTTGACGAGGATGACCGGGTTGAGCGCAATGGCGCATACCAGTAGAAGGACGTATATCCCCGCACAGGTCATCAGCACCCACAGCGCGCACTGCGCGTATCGGTAAAACCCCTTCTTCATCGACCCCTGCGCGCGAAGTAGTCAGCACCCATAAAGCCCTAAAGCTATTCCAGAGAATCAAATGGCCCATCGTAGGGGCGGATTAGGGCGCCTGCGCCTGGATGTCCGCCCGTCAAACCGAGATTTGATGCATCATTTTTCTGGGATAGCCTTTATCAAAGCGCCGCTTCCGTCCTGATTCCTTGTATACCACACATCCCCGTTCCTCTGTATCCTTTACATCTTCTTTGAAAATAGCCGCGCTCAACCAACAAACCTGCCTTCGTAGGGACGGGCTTCTGCCCGTCCGCCACTCCCCATCAGTGTTTCCCTTCAAGCCAACCGCGCCACTCGCCCAGAACCCCCGGACGCCAAGAATGGCGTCCGGGACTCACCCCCACAACGCGCCCCGTAGGGGCGACCCGCCGGCGACTGAAGGAAGTCCCTTTAGGGAGCGCCCTGCCTTTCCCCAATGCCCAATCCCCAACACCAACCCCGCCTCCGTAGGGGCGGACTAGGCGCTTGCGCCGGTTGTCCGCCCGCTGCCTGATCCTGCCCCTCGCCACTTGCCTCCCGAACCCCTGGAGGGGGTGACACCATCTAGCCCGGCCATTTCATGGCCGGGTGACACCCCGCTGAATCTTCCCTCAAAAAAGTTACCAAAATGTCACCCTTTCCACTCCATTTTATGCTACTCTGGAACTACGCGGAGGTGGTGCGACATCTGAACCGTATTTCTCTATAAACTATGAACTATCAACCAAATGGACGGCATCCCAAATGAGAATCTCGACCCATTCTCATTCTTATCATTCTCAAGAATCGTCCCAGCATCGCCGCACCGCCGCCTTGCATGTAAGGACTATGATGCAGAATGCGCTTCCGCAATTGCCGCAATTGCCGAAATTTCCGCAACAAAACGCCCACCCCGGCCAGAAAGGGAATCGGTGATCGACCCCAGATTGGTATCTGGCCTCCCTTCTCCCAGTGAGCGAAGCGAACGTTCGGGAGAAGGGCTGGGGATGAGGGCTGCATGTGCCGTTCCGCAATTGCCGCAACAATCCGTCCGGCATGGACGACATTTCGGACGATTCTCATCGTCCAACCGATTCTAATTCTTATCATCGTCACTGCGTGGAGCATTCTGTATGGCTACAAGCTATCAGCTAAAAGCTATCAATAAACTATCAACTATTAACTTTTCTTCCCTCACTGTCACAAACAGGCGCATCCAACCCTGACGGCACTGACGCCATTGCCGCCAACTCCGCCACAAAACCCCCTCTCCCAGCGGTACTCCGCGTTCGGGAGAGGGGGCAGGGGGTGAGGGCGCATGAAAATTCTCATCCCACAAAGGATTCTCATTCTTATCACTTTTATCATCGCCCCGCCGGCTCCTCCATCTCGGTTGAAAATGGGCGCAGTTTGAGAGGCAGTGGACGCAAAAGCGGTGAAGCGGCGAATCGTGCCGAATCGCTGAACTTCACCGATCCCACAAACCCGCCTGGCCCCATCAACGGGATTGAAACACCCGGCCGATGGGCAGCGGCGCACCTTGATGTAGCGCTCGACTTTGAAACGCTCCAATCCCCGGCGCATAGAGCGTGTGAAGCTGGGACTCTATGCCCAAGTGGTGATTCGCAATTGGCGAGATGGGCTACAATAGAGGCCTGAAGGAGGACTTCCGCCATGCTCCAACGCCTGCTCATCCTGCTGACCCTGACTCTGATCGTCGGGGCGCTGCTGACCGGGGGCATCATTTTCGCCCAGGTTCCGACGGCCACGCCGCCCCCTGGCGTGACGCCGCTGGCCCCGACGGTCTTTTACATCACCACGCTGGTTCCGACTCCGACGCCGGGCTGCGCCGCGCCGCTCAACCTGTCCATCGGCGGGACGGCCATCGTCCGCGCCGGGATGTATGTCCGCACCCAGCCGAGCGAATCCAGCCCCTTCGTGAATTACTACCCGGATGCCGTGACGGTGACGGTGGTCGGCGGGCCGGTCTGCGATGGGGCGCGCTACAACTGGTGGGAAATCCGCGGCCCCGGCAATGATGGCTGGATCGCCGAGGGCAGCCCGGCGGGCTACTTCCTGCGGCTGGGTGAACCCGCGCCGGGGACGATCTGTGGCGAGGCGGCAGCTTTACAGGTGGGCAGCATCGCCAGGCTGCTGCGCGATGTGCGCGTGCGGGATGCGGCCGGGTTGGGCGGATTGGTGCTGACGGTCGCGCCGACGGGAGCCGAGGCCGAGGTGCTGGACGGGCCGGTTTGCGCGGATGGCTACCAGTGGTGGCGGGTACGGGTGAATGTGCTGGAGCTGGAGTACACCGGGTGGATCGCCGATGTGGGCGAAGGGCTGCCGCTGGTGGTGGATATCGAGTCGCTCAACCAACCAGTCTGCGATTTCCCGAAGGTACTGAGCATCGGCGGGCGCGGCTATGTCGATTATGACGACGGCCAGCCGAAGAATATGCGGATCGGGCCGGGGCTGGGTTACGAACTGGTGGCGACACTGCTGGACGGCATCGGCTTCGAGGTGCTGTCCGGGCCGGTCTGCGCGGATGGTTACAACTGGTGGGAGATCCGCATCCTGTCGCGGCCGGATGTCTCCGGTTGGCTGGCGGATGCGTGGATCACACCGCTGCGGTTGGATAAGAACCGCCCGGCGTGAGGCGGATTTCGCTGCGCCAGACCCACCAGGCCTGGGCTGTCCACAGCACAAGCAGCAGCGCGGTGGTGTAGTAGGCGGAGATGTCGCGGCCGATGAGGATGGTCGAGTTCAACAGCAGGATCAGCGCCAGGCCGAGGCGCGGTCGCTTCTGGAAGAGCGGGATGATGCCGACGGCCATGACGGTCAGGGCGCTGTTCCCGGCGGAATAGGGCGCGACCAGCAGAGCGGCGGCGGTGAGCATCCCGGCTTTCTCGCGGCTGAAGGTCCGCGCCGAGCGCCAGACGATCCCACCGGTGACGGCCAGGATCAGGCTCAGCGCGGCCCAATAGAGGACGGTGGGAATCCCGGCGCGGTTGAAGGCGGCTCGCAGGCTGACATCCATGAGCGAGCCGAAGTCGGGCGTGAGGCGGATCGTCCGCAGCCAATCATCGCCCATCCAGGCCAGAGTCCCCACAACGACGACCAGCACCCCCGCGGCCGCCTGCATCCATTGGCGGCGCGGCCAGCGCTGAAGCACATACAGCCCTAATGCCAGGACAAATAAGCCGCCCACCTGGGGTTTGGCCGTCACCAGCAGCACGCCGGCGATCAGGCCGAGGACCTGCTGTCTGCGGTAGGCCCACAGGCTGAGGATGACTCCGGCAATGACCAGTCCCTCGAAGTTGCCGTCGGCCAGATGGCGCAGGGTGGGGATGGAGACGATCAGCAGGAGGATGCCTGCATACGTCCGCCAGCGGGGAGTCGCGCGGGGGACGCTGGCGACTTCGACGGCGACAGTCAGCAGGGCCAGCAGTCCCCAACTGGCCCGCATCGAAAGCAGACCGAGCGGGGCAACCATCAGCGCCGTCCAGGGCGGGTTGATGAAGCCGGGTTCGTAGCGGGCCTGCCCACCCGCCATCGAGCGGTAGAGGGTGATCCAGTCGATGCCGAGCGAGGTTCCCTCAATGGGGAACTGCTCGAAGAACCAGACGAAAATCCCGACCGCCGCCAGCACGAGGGCGGCGGCGATCAGGACGAGGATCAGATTGGGACGGGCGCGGCGCAGGCTCGACATGCACATGACCTCGAAGTTCAGCGGTCAGAACGTCCGAGGATAGTGTAGCCCGGAAGGGGGGCAGGCGTGCCTTGATGTTGCCTAGCCGATGCCGAAGAGACGCAGCACCAGCGGGATCATCAGCCCCAGGATGAAGAGCGTGCCATAGCCCCGGTTGAGGTGCATGGCGAAGGCCACGTACCAGAGCGGCCAGACGGGCCAGTTCTCCGGCTTCTGGGCGGGTTTGGGCGATGAATAGGCTTTCCAGACTGTGACCAGACGGGGCAGCGCCAGCAGGGTCAGCAGCGTCCAGACCGGGGCGATCCCGGCGACGACCAGGGCGATCACCAGCACATAGAACAGGATGAAGGTGATTTTGTTGAGCAGCAGGGCGTTGCGCTCGCCCAGCAGGACGGGCACGGAGTTGACGCCACGGTCGGTGGTCGACATCGCGCATGAGAGCCTCATTCGCAAGTGGACGATGTTGAGGCAGTGGGTTTCGGCCGAGGCCAAGAACGCCGATTGGTTCCGCGATGTG
>JAEUQZ010000371.1 GCA_016788965.1 Anaerolineae bacterium
GTGTCGAACTTCAGCACGGTGGGCGCGGCCTACAGTCTGCTTTGCACCGGATTCCCCCCGGATCAGGCGCATTCGGTCACCCTGATAAACAATCTGAATGGGGCTGCCCTGACGCTGGACAGCGCCGATGTTGGTTCTGGTCAGATGCTCGTGGGGAATACTTACCAGGAGAACAGCCTGAACCTGACATATACGGGGAGCTGGATTGACTTCGCGGGCGTTGGGCCACTGGGGGGTGGGTTCCGCTTCAGCAATGACCCAAGTGCTCGTGTTCGTTTCAATGTAGACAGCACTGTCGGCCGGGTAGTGATCTATCGTACAACTGCCTCCATCTATGGAAGCGCACAGATTTATGTGGATGGTGTGTTGACCGCAACGATGAACAACACCACCGCAGCCTATCTCTGGGCACAGCCTTATGTACTGACACTGACGCCGGGCAATCACACTGTGGAACTGCGAAATGTGGGGTCTACCTACACGAGCGTGGATGCGATTTCCATCCTGCCGCCAGCGCAGACTATGGGGGTGGGTCTCTACCAAGAAACATTCTTTGATCTGTCCTATACAGGAAACTGGGTGGACTACGCAGGCGCGGGGCCAAATGGTGGTTCCTTCCGCTTTACGAATGATCCCAATGGGCGAGTACGGTTCAACATCAACAGCAGCGTTGGCCGGTTGATCTTCTACCGGACGACGTACAGTATCTACGGCTCTACCCAAATCTATGTCGATGATGTGTTGACGGCCACGATGAACAACAACACTCCTGCCTTGTTGTTCAACCAACCGTATGTACTCAATGTGACTCCAGGCAATCACAGCATTGAGCTGCGTAATGTGGGTTCGACCTATTCGAGCGTAGATGCAATCGAGCTGCTGCCACCGCCTACTCCGCTCGGCTTAGGCACATACCAGGAAATGGATGCGAATCTCGTCTACACTGGAGCCTGGACGGACTACAGCGGAGCAGGCTTGAATGGAGGATCATTCCGCTTTAGCAATGACCCGGCAGCACGTGTTCGCTTCAGTGTGACCAATGATGTATCGCGCGTGGTGTTCTACCGGACAATATTCAGCATCTACGGTTCTACTCAGATCTACGTTGATGATGTGTTGACGGCTACAATGAATAACAACAGTCCCACGTTGTTGTTCAATCAGCCGTTCGTACTCAACATCACTCCAGGAAACCATACTATTGAGCTGCGTAACGTGGGCAGCACGTATACCAGTGTTGACGCTATCGTGCTGCTGGGTTCGCCGGCTGCACTGGGAGTGGGGTCGATCCAGGAGAATCAACCTGATCTGACCTACACGGGAAATTGGACACCCTACAACGGCGTCGAGCCGAAAGCCGGCGCTTTCCGTTATTCGAACGATCCAAGTGCCCAAATGCAGTTCCGGGTAGACAACACGGTTGGGCGCATTGTGTTTTACCGAACGATGTTCAGCATCTATGGCTCGGCAGACATTCGCGTGAACGGCACATCGATTGGCTCCATGCCGAATAACAGCGCGGCTCTCCTGTGGGGGCAACCATTCACGATTACGCTGACGCCTGGAAACAACCTGATCGAAATCCGCAATACCTCTAGCAGCTACATCAGTGTCGATCAGATTGACTTGCTGCCGCCTGCTCAAGCTCTCTCTGCCGGATACTATCAGGAAACTGAACCAAACTTCACCTATTCAGGACAGTGGTTTGATCTAGTCATGGGTGGGCCTCAGGGAGGCACGCTGCGCTACACTAATGATCCCACTGCGCGCATGCGGTTCTCGGTGAACAACACGGTGTCTCGTGTGGTCTTCTATCGAACCACAGCATCGATGTATGGCTCGACGGAGATCTGGGTCAATGGATCGTTGGCCCAAACAATGAATAACACCACTGCCGCCTATCTATGGGGGCAGCCTTTCACTCTGAACCTGACGCCGGGGAACAACTCGATTGAATTGCGCAACGTTGGGTCAACCTTTGGCAGTGTTGATGCAATCCGTCTGTTAGGCAGCAGCACGACCTTTGGGCTTGGTTCGTTCCAGGAGAATCATCCAGATTTGATCTACACGGGTACATGGGTGGACTTTGCTGGAACTGGGCCTTCTGGCGGTTCTTTCCGCTATACGAATGACCCGAACGGACGTGTCCGTTTCAATGTGGACAATACGGTAGGACGTATCATCTTCTACCGGACAACGGCATCGATCTACGGTTCGATGGAAATCTGGGTCAACGGGGTGCAGCAGACGCCCAATATGCCCAACACCACAGCGTCCTATTTGTGGGCGCAGCCCTTCGCAGTGGTGCTGACTCCAGGGGCTAACCAGATTGAACTGCGAAACGTTGGCACTAGCTTCGGCAGCCTGGATGCATTCGATCTCCTTCCGCCGGCAAATACATTGTCTGTAGGAACGGTGCAAGAAACCAATCCCAATCTGACGTACTTTGGGAGTTGGGCCGATTTCTCTGGAGTTGGCCCGCTGGACGGCTTCTTCCGCTTCAGCAATGATCCATCCGCCCGCGTTCGCTTCACGGTGGATAACAGTGTGGGGCGAGTAGTGATCTACCGAACTATGCTGTCGATCTATGGTCAAACTCAGGTGTTCGTCAACAATACCTTGTTGACGACCATCAACAGCAACAGCCCCGCGCTGATGTGGGGGCAGCCAGTAATGTTCAGCGTGACACCAGGGAATAACACGATTGAGCTGCGTAATGTCGGCTCAACCTATACCAGTGTCGATAAGATCGTTCTATTGGCTCCCGCAGCCACGTTAGGAACAGGAACCATAGAAGAGAATGCTCCAGATCTGACCTATACTGGCAACTGGTCGGACTTCAGCGGAGTGGGGCCGCGCAACGGGGCCTTCCGATACACCAATGACCCGACGGCTCGTGTGAGTTTCACAGTCAACAGCAGCGTCGAGCGTTTGATCTTCTACCGGACGATGCTCAGCATCTATGGTTCCGCGGACATCTATGTGAATGGTACGTTCCGCACGACTCTTCCCAGTACATTCCCTGCCTTGCTGTGGGGGCAACCGTTCATGTTGGCACTGACGCCCGGAACGAATACCATCGAACTTCGAAACACATCCCCGAACTACATGAGTGTGGACTCGATTGCCCTCCTGGGAGCGGCTCCAACGTTGACTGCCGGACTGTACGAAGAGGGCGATCCGGGCTTCACCTACACGGGAACCTGGGGATATGCCCAGACTCCTGGGCCATCGGGCAATGCTGTGTTCTATACCTTTACCCAGAATGCCACAGTGACCTTCCAGTTCAACGGGGACGGTTTGGTGTTCTATCGGACGATGGTACTAGGCGCGGGAACTTTCTCCGTCAGCATCGATGGCGGCACACCGGTGGTCTTCAGCGACAATTCGGCGACACTGGCCTGGCAGCAGCCAGGGGAAATCGGCGGGTTGACAAATGGGCCGCACACGGCGGTGGTCACGATCACATCGCCGAGTACCAACTTCATCTACTTCGATGCGGTGCGTGTGGTGAACAGCACACTTCCGATTATGCCTGGCGACTATCAGAATACCTATCCGGGACTAGCATACACCGCTGGTTGGAGTGTCGATCCTCCATCCGGGCTAAGCGGGGGTCGCAGTCATGTGACAACTCAGAACGGCCAGCAGATGAGTTTCAGCTTCACGGGCACGGGCTTTGGCATCTTCACAACCAATACGCCGAACAGCGCTAATGTGGAAATCTGCTATACCCTACAAGGCGGAAGTCCGGTGTGCGTGGTGCGGCCTACTACGGCGAACCCCACTCAGAACGCAGTCGGGTATTCGACCTATGGGCTGAGACAGGGCACATACAACGTCACGGTGCGGCACCAGGGTACAGCTGGGCAGCTCCTGTATGTGGATAGCCTGGTGGTACTTGGAACTCTACCTACCGTACTGCAGCCTGGGACTTATGAAGACTCGGCACCTGACATCCGCTATGCCCCTGCGGATCAGTGGATTACCTACGCGGGGACACCCTATCTGGGAGGTACGTTGCGAGGCACGACTCAGAGCGGCGCTCTGGCCCAGATTCGCTTCAACGGTAATTCTATGATCCTCTATCAGGTCGTTTCGCCGGGCACGAGTGGCAATACCAGCCTGTGCGTTACACTGATTGATCCGCAGGGGAACCCGCTGCTCCGCTGTGCGGTCTTCAGCCAACGATCTGTCTCCACGGTGGTGTTTGCTTCGCCGATTGCATTCTATGGGTTCGGCAGTGGAACACATGATGTAATCATCGAGAACCGCTGGCAGTCCGGGCTGTTCAATATCGACCGCATTCTGATCAATTGAGTTACTCCAACGGAGATGGTCGTTCCTGGAGCGACCATCTCCAGTTCACTTGCGAGTGGCTGGAATAGGCTGGAATGTCCGCCAGAGCAGAGGTTGAAGCCCTGGCGGTGTCTTTCCTGGAAGATAGGATCACCTACAGGGCTTCGAGATGTCAAAACTGTATCGTTGGGGACTCTGCCTCGTTGTTGGATTCGTTTTGGCAGCCTGTGGGGCTGAAAGTCCTGTCGCAAATGAGGCACTGCCGACCATCGCAATCCTTAGCGAATCAACGGCTGAGCCGTCTGTGACGCAGTCAGCAGAACCGACTGCACCCGCCGCGGTGGAATCAACTCCGGTATCCGTTCCGACTGAGGCTGCGGCTTCGATAGCGCCGCCGTCCATGATCACTGTGACACTGACCGCCCTCGACCCTACGCAGGCGGTTGCTGTTGGCGCGGACTTGGGGGTTTTCCCGGATAGGCTCGTCACTGGAGAGCAGGTTACTCTGCGGGGCCTATTGACTGTCACAGACGCATCGGCTGGTCTAGCCATTCTGACAGACTCGCGTCAGAGAACGATAGACCTGTTTATTGATGCTTTTACGGCTGAAGTGGCCGATCAGCAACTGGTCGAAATCGTTGGTGAAGTGATTGACCGACCGGAAAGCGAGACAGGGCAGGCTGTCCAGATGACAGGTATTCGTCTGCTCACGGAGAGCTTGCCGGCCTCAACCACGACCGATCCGCATCAGTCGGCAGTGACGGCTTCACCACCTGGTGGTTGAGGAGGGTCAACATTCGGAACCTGAGGTG
>JAEUQZ010000372.1 GCA_016788965.1 Anaerolineae bacterium
CGCCCTTCACCCACGCGCCGCCAGTACAGCACGATCAGAATCAGCAGCACGATCACGCACAGGACGATCCCGAAGCGCTGCGTGCTGAGGCGCGGAGCCGGGATGCCATAGACATCGATGCTCTCCCAGACCAGCCAACCGGGAGTGTTTGCCAGCGTATCCACCTCCTGGCCCCATCCGCATCCAGCGGCAATGCAGCCCGTCCAGCTTGCCAGCCCAATGAGCGGCAGCGCCAGCGCCAGCGCATCCAGCACCGCACGGAACGATACCGCCACGCCACGTCGCCGCTCGATCTGCCACATCAGCGCCAGCCCGATCAGCCCGCCGCCGACCGCGCCGTGCCAGCTCAATCCACCCGCCGCGAGGTTGGCAGCTTCCCCCAGCGCCGTCTGGAAGGTATCCCAGTGCAGCGCGACATGCAGCCCCCGCGCCCCGATGACCGCCCCGACCAGCACGGCCAGCAGCGTGTCGATCCGTACCGCGCCGCGACTCTGCCGCCGCGCCAGCGCCAGACTGACCAATGCCGCTGCCCCCACCAACCAGGTGAAAGTCTGCAACGTCCACGGGCCGATTGTCGTATACAGAGAGGGCATAAACCCTACCTTCCGCCAGCCGTCATTGTAGCACCCGCCGCCAAACTCGAATGCTGATCCTGCACGGCGTTCATCGGGCGTTAAGCAAGGCTGGGTACAGTTGAGGTCTAGAGCGTTTCGTGCAGTTCTTCCCCTCGATGCCTGCTTAACTCCCCCTCTCCACGCAATCGAGAGGGGGCTGAGGGGTGAGGATCAGGGAGAAAGTCAGCGCCGCGCCCCAATTTCTGGGGGATTGGGCGTGGTGAGCATCATCTGACCGCGCGTGTGGATATAATCTACCCACGATAAGCGGTCTACTGTGAATTCGAGAACCCAGTTGCAACAAGGAGCAGCATAAAGCTATGGGTGGTATCAGCGCATTACTTGGAACGTTAGCCCTGGTGGGCTTCCTTCTGTTCTTGGCCGGCGCGGGGCTGGCCGTCGTATCGGCCTCGCAGGGGCGTCCCGCCCGCGGCGGCGCTCTGCTGGCGGTGGTCGGTCTGGTGGTCGGCCTGCTCTTCAGCATCGTCAGCCAGGGCATCATCATCGTCGAGCCGACCCAGGTGGCCGTCGTCATCAATACCCTGAGCGGTAACGTCGAAGCGCCGCGCCAGGGCGGTACGCATGTCATCGTCCCGGTCGTGCAGCGCGTGGCCGTGACCTACCCGATCACGCAGCAGGAATACACCATGTCTGGCTCAATCGGTGAGGGAGCCAGGGCGAACGAAAACGACGCCGTGGAAGCCCGCACCAGCGACGGCCAGACCGTCCGCATGGACATCACCGTCATCTTCCGCATCGTGCCGGGCACGTCCGGTGAACTGTACCGGGACTGGAACGACAATTATCTGGCGGGTTTCGTCCGTCCGACCACGCGCTCGCTGGTGCGCGAAGTCGTCTCGAAGTATTCCGCCGAGCAAATCTACGGCGAAGCCCGCGCTGAATTGGGCGACGACATCAAGCGCGAAGTCGCCACGCGCTTTGCCGAAGAAAACCTGGAACTGACCGACCTGCTCGTCCGCGATATCACCTTCTCGGAATCCTTTACTGAGGCTATCGAGCAAAAGGTGGTCGCCGAACAGAACCTGGAACGCTCCCGTACCGACGCGCAGCGCGCCGAGACCGAAGCCCAGGGTCGTGCCAACGCCGCCATCGCCGCCGCCCGTGGTGAAGGGGAAGCCATCCTGATCCGCGCCGCTGCCGAAGCCCAGGCGCTCCAGTTGGTCAGCCAGCAGATCGCGGCCAACCCCAGCCTGATCCAGTATCTCTACGTGCAGAACCTCAGCGATCAGGTCAGCCTGATGTTGGTTCCGACCAACAGTCCCTTCCTGTTCGACTTCAACAGTCTGGCGTCCGGCGATCCAAACTTCGTCCCGCCCGCGATTGAAGTGCCGGAAGTCACGCCCGCTCCCGGCAGCTAAGCCGCTCGGACGCGCTTGAATCGAAACGAGGGTCTGCATCGCGCAGACCCTCGTTTTGTTTCTGTTTGGTGTCATTTTCCCCTCAAAAGAGTTACCAAAATGTCACCCTTTCGACCCTATTTTGTGCTATCGTGGAGATACAGGTGTGGTAGGGGCATGATGCATCATGCCCACGCCCGCCGCCGCACCTTTACAACCTATCGCCTGCAAATATCGCATCCCAGCGTTGTTGCAAGAATCACCGAATTGCAACTGCAACAATTGCAACAACTGCAACGAGGCTTCCTTGCATGTAAGCCATCTGGCACAGAATCGCCGTTCCGCAACTGCCGAAATTGCTGCAATTGCCGCAATTTCCGCAACAAGACACCCGCCCTGTCGAGATTGGGAGACCGTGATCGATCAGCGATTCGTCTCTGCTGTCCCTTCAGCGGCTGCGACTCCCTGACACAAAATGGCGTGGGTGGCACTGACGGCACTGCCGCCATTTCCGCCACAAAATCGGGCATTCTTCCCGTGGGGATCAGTCCAGCGGATAGGAAACTGTCACAGAATGACGCGCTTACGCCTGTTTCGCCTCCACCTCCTGGCACAAGATTGCCAATTGCCACTGCTGCCATTTGTGCCAGGTCCGTCCGGCACTGACGACAATTCTCACGATTCTCGCATTCTCATTCTTATCAGATTTCTCATCGCCGCTGTTCCGAGGATTCTGCATGGCTAAGAGCTATCAGCTAAAATCTAATCATAAACTATAAACCATTAACTTCTGTTCTGTCCCCAATCCCTCCGTATTTCTCTGTGTCCTCTGTGCCTCCGTGGTGGAATTCTTCTTTTTCTTCGCGTTCTTTGCGTCTTTGCGGTTCAATTAGTATTGGGATTTTCGTCTTCGGGGTGCGATACTGTTCTATGAAGACTCGGCCTGCGTCGAGTCCTCCAACTGGTAGACGAAGGCCGCCGCGAACAGGCTCGGCCAGAGCGTCTTCAGGCCGCGCACGCCTTCATAGGCCACCTCGCGGGCGATGCCGAAGCGCATCTGCCCCGCCCACCAGTGGAAGTCCGCCCGCGTCCAGTAGCGCAGATGCTCGCCGGGCGTCACCACCCATTGCAGCGGGAAGCGCCCGAAGAGCAGCCGCAGCCGGTGCAGGTAGTAGCCCGTGTTGGGGATCGAGATGATGATGCCCTTGCGGGCGAACGGCCGCAGGTTGTTCAGCAGCGATTCGGGGTCGGGCAGATGCTCGATGATCTCCGAGCAGATGATGAAGTCGTAGGGCTGGCGCAGATAGGCGCTGATCGGCTGGTTCAGATCGGCCAGTTCGACCTCCAACCCCTGGGCGCGGCAGAACTCGACCGCCCTGGGCGAGACATCCAGCCCGAAGGCCTGGATGCGCTTCCGCTGGAGCATGTAGCGCAGCAGCGCCCCATCCCCCACGCCGAGGTCAAGCACCCGGTCGCCATCAGTCACCAGATCGGTGAAGACCTGGGCGCGGCGCTTCCGCCAGGGCGAAAGTTCGCCCAACTGGTCAGGCGCTTTGTTCTCCCAGTAGGTGTCATAATCGACCACGCCGACGCGGGCCGTCGCCGGGTAGATGAACAGGCGGCGCAGTTCCCGGTAGCGGTTGGCAAGCCAGAAGTAAACGGGGCGCAGCGGACTAGATCGCAGCGCGGCTTTGAATGGCGGTTCGGTCATGCGGGTTTAGTCGTAGCGCGGCTTAGTCGAAACCGGCGTCAGCAAAGAGCGCTTGCTTCAGATCGGCGGCGTCCTGGAAAATGCGAGCCGTCGAGTCCACCCGGCCAAAGCGCAGGCCGATCACGTTTGGAGCCGCGTCTTCTTCACGATCCCGCAGCGGGTAAAAATACTCGCTGGATTGGCTGACGCGGGTTTCGACGCGCTGGCGGATGGATGGGACGCGCTCCGGCCCGCTGATGATCAGGAACTCTTCCGGCCCCAGATGGCCGATGAAGTCCTCGGCGTTCCCCAATTCGCGCACGGCGTTCCGAATCATGAGCGTCAGCGCCCGCAGCACATCGTCAGCGGCGACGAAGCCGTAGCGCTCGCGGTAGATGCTCAGCCCCGTCACCGAAATCAACAGCAGCGACCAGGGATCGTCGGCCAGGATCAGGCTGTTGAGCTTTTCTTCGACCAGTTGAGGTTCAGGCAGCTCAGTGACCGGGTTGGTGTTGGTCTGGCGGGCTGCCCGGCTGATGGCGTTGCGGACGCGCAGGCGCAGTTCCTGGACATCGAAGGGCTTGGTGATGTAATCGACCACGCCCAGTTCCAGCCCGTGGAGCTTGTCCACGCGGTCGCGCCGCTCGGTCAGGAAGATGATCGGCACGTTCTCGGTGCGGCGCTGGGAGCGAAGCTGGCGGCAGACCTCGTAGCCATCGATGTCCGGCAGGCGGATATCCAGGACGACCAGCGCCAGCCGCGCCTCCTGGCTGATCTCGATGGCATCCTTGCCCCAGGCGGCCGTCAGCACTTCGTAATTCTGCACGCGGAAGTAAGCGTTGAGCATCTCGGCCAGGTCGAGGTCGTCCTCGACGATCAGGATCGTGGGCTTATCGGTCACGCTGGCCCCCTTCGGTTTCAGGCGATGGGTGTTTTGTTGATGGTAAACACGCATTCCGGCTCGCCGCAGGCGCGGCAGGCCGTCTCGAAGACATAGTATTCGCGGCCGTTGGAAGCCCAGCGCATGGCCTCCTGGATGATGCCGGCCAGCGCGTGACACACCGGTTTTTCGGAGGTGCGGCCCCAGGCCACCGGGCTGGGATTGACGATGAAGCGGTAGGTGGTCGCCTCGATTTCAACGCGCGACGCCTGGTCGCTGAAGGTATTGAAGACGTGCGCCAGGGCCTTCAGCCCCAACGCGCCGCATTCTTCCAGCGGCCGGGCGCGGAACGCCGGGTCGCTGATCCCGGCCAAAGCGCCGAAGCTTCGCATCCCCTGGGAGAAGCACGCCCGCCCAATCCGCATGGCGATGCCCCGGCCGCCGCGCGTCCCGTAGGTTTGTTCCAGAGCGATGTTGAGGGCGGCCATCGCCGCGAAGTCGAATTCCCGCGCCAGATTATCCGGCGGCGGCGCGCCAACGTAAGGAGAT
>JAEUQZ010000373.1 GCA_016788965.1 Anaerolineae bacterium
CGTGACAGTGTGTCGTGGTATCAGGCAGTGGCGTTCAGCCGGTGGCTGGATGCGAAATACCGCGCAGCGGGCTTGATCGGCGCAGATGTCGAAATCCGCCTGCCGCTGGAATGGGAATGGGAATACGCGGCGCGGGGGAGTGATGGACGCGAATACCCGTGGGGGAATGGCTACCGTGTAGGACATGCGAATCTCGATGAGCAGGAAAAGGGGGTTGGACCCTATTTTCTGTATCGAACGACAGCCGTAGGGAGTTACCCGCAGGGTGTGTCGCCTTTTGGAGTCCACGATTTGGCAGGCAGCGTTTGGGAATGGTGTTTGAACGATTATTCGCCACCTGAGATGTTAGGTATTAATAATGGTAGCAGCAAGGTGCTGCGGGGCGGTTCCTTCTCCAGCGATCTGAACTACGCCGCCGCGTCGTCCCGCGACGACTACTCCCCGTACTGCGGGAACGACGCCCCGTCGGTTTTCGGGTGGTGTTGGCGTCCCCTATCGCGTCTCTGACCTCTGAATCTCTGGACTCTGAATCTCTGTAGCTCTTGCGCGCGCAGCGCGCCTCTAAGGGGGTGTGGGGGAATCCCCCACCCTCAATCCCGCGAAGCGGGTCGCCACAAAATTGCGCCAAATAGGGTATATTGGGTGAGCTGGCTTCGGTCAGTCAGGCTGCCGGGTAAGGTGCTGCGGGGCGGTTCGTTCAACAACAATCAGAACAACGCCGCCGCGTCGTACCGCAACAACAACAACCCGAACAACAGGAACAACAACTACGGTTTTCGGTTGGTGTTGGCGTCCCATAACCTTCTCACCCTTCAGAGGGCGCCTGTGCGCCTGCTCCCAAAAGTGGTGAGTGACTACGGTTGCTCACTTGCGGCGAAGGCGGAAGGATAGCGCCGGCGGGTCTGGTCTGCACGCGCTGTGGGCGGTATCGGGGGCGCTGCCCGCGTCAGGCACATACATAAGATGGGGCGCGGCCTGGATTCTACTCCCGCCGCGCCCGCCCCCACATCAGCACCACCGCGGACTACGCCCAATCAACCCCCGGTGTCATCCGCTGGCGAATCGCCGCCTTCAATTCCGCGCCAGATACGCCCACCTGCTGAACCAGCCGTTCGTCGCGGGCCATCTCCGCATCCATCGCGGCCTGGTTGTCGTAACCGTTTATCCCACCTGATAGATCGCAGGGCGGTAGCGGGGTTCTGGGATGCGGCGTCCGTTTTCCCGCGCAGCTTCCAGCCATCCCGCTTTCGCAATCAGCACTTGTTCCAGTGCCTCTTGCGGGGTTTCCCCATGCGCGGAGCAGTACTTCAGGTCAGGAATATCGGCTATATAGGCTTCGTCTTCAGGGCTGTAAAAGATGTTGATGTGATAATCATGCATTAGGTCACTCTGTAAATCCCCCTCCGTATTCCTCTGCGTCCTCTGCGCCTCTGCGGTTAGAATTTCTACCCCACCCCCTCCGTATGATCTTGGCGTCCTTTGCGTTCTCTACGGTTCAATTCGCATTGGATTTTCATCGTTGGGTGTGATGCTATTTCATAGGGACTTTGCGGTTGCCTTGCCTTGTCTTCGTCTTCTCTATCAACTATAAACTACAAACTATCAACTTCTAATGATTCAACGCCCCCACCGCCATCATCAGCAAACGTGAGCAGCACGCATCCACATGGTAGCCCAGTTCCATCTGCTCGCTGTCCGTCTGGTACTGCGCCGTCACCGTCACCTTCGGCGCGCCCCCATGCTCCGGGCAGCGCATCGCCCCCAACCGCGCCTGGACGTGCTGCCGAGCCTGTTCGCCCGTGTGATCCAGCATCTCCGCCAGGTACTCGTCCTCGATCTCGCCCGGCGTCGTCGGGCGGTCGTCCACCTCGAACCGCACCGTCACCTCGATCATGTGCCGTGATCCTTCTCGTCGCGCAGCGCCAACGCCTGGGCCGCGTCCAGCAGTTCCGTCCGCCGGTCCAGCGCCATCTCCTTGCTGATGAAGTAGCGTTCCAGCAGTTCCATCGGCCCCAGCCCCTCCGGGCTGACCCCCAGCCGCAGCCGCGCCGGCTGCTCGATCTGCTTGCGGATGCTGGCGATCTGGTACGCCCCGGCGTGCTTCAGCGCATCCCGCAGCGTCGATTCATTCAGCCGCGCGTCCGTCTCTGGCGAAAGTTCCAGGTTCAGCCGCACCACCGCCTCGCGCAGATCATAGCGTTTCATCAGCTTGAGCACCTGCTCGGTCGGGTTCGCGCTCGTCCGCAGATCCGCCTCCAGCGTGACGAACTCCCGCACCGCCAGCGGGATGAACTCCCACGCCGTCCCGCCCCGCGCCAGCTCCACCCAGCAGAAGCCCTTCGGATCGCCCTCTTCGCCGAAGTCGATCCGCTCGATGCTCCCGCTGTAGACCACCGCCGGAGCCGCCTCCAGCGCGGCCGTCAAATTCTGATGCTTGTGGATGTGCCCCATCGCCACATAATCCCAGCGCGGATCCGCCACCGACGACAGCAGCGCCGCCACATCCCGCCCCAGCATGATCCCGCGCTCGCTGCCCAGCACCGCCCCGCTGATGGTGAAGTGCCCCGTTAGCACCCGTGGCATGTCCAGTTCGTCGGCCTTCGTCGCCAGCTCATCCAGGATTCGCGCCAGGCTGTCTTGCAGCAGCGCGTCCGTCTCCGCGATGGTCAGCCCCGCCGTGCTGGCGTCCTCCAGCAACCGCGACCGGATCGGGTACGGCGCGGTTCCCACCGCCACCATCCCGCGCTTGGTCTCAATCGTATACACATCATACGCCGAAGCCACCAGGATGTTCGGCACGCGCAGCGTCTCGTAAATCTCGATGCTGGACGCTTTAAGCTGCGTCGGCGGCAGATCATGATTGCCGACCAGCATCACCACCGGCGCCAGTTCGGAAAGGTCGCGCATCCGGTGCGCGAACTCCCGCTGGTACGTCGGATTCGGCGAGCGGGTCTTGAACGCATCCCCCGCGAAGATCACCAGATCGACATCCCGCTCCCGCGCCAGGTCGATCATCGTGTCCATCGCGTGCAGGAAATCCGTGACGCGGCTGCTCAACCCCGTCCGCGGATCCGTCCGCCCGTAATTCTCCATGCCGATATGCACATCGGCAAAGTGCAGCACACGGATCGGCTCACTCATTCCCGCCTGCTTTCATGCTCGCTTCGCCCAGCCATTTCACAGCCGGCTGCCACCTGAACCCCACACCCTCCGTATTTCTCTGCGTCCTCTGCGTCTCTGCGGTTAGAATCTGCATTGGAATGTCGCCTTTGGGTGTGTGGCGTATACTCACTGCGGACGCCGCTCCGCCGCCAGCCGCACGATCCCGCTCAGCAGATCGGAGTAATTCATCCCCACCGAACTCGCCGCCCGCAGGAAGTTGCTCGAATCGCTGATATCCGGGTTCTGGTTCGGGTCGATCACATACGGCATCTCATCGCGCACGCGGATGTCGATCCCGCCGAAGTCCCGCATCCCCACCGCCCGGAACGCCTGCCGCGCCGTCACCTCGATCTTCTCGCGCAGCGCGTCGCTGATCTGCGCCGGGATTTCCAGTTCCAGCCCGCTCTCTTCCCACTTCGTGTCGTAATCCTTGAAACCGAATGCCCGCTCCGGCCCCGTCAGATACTTGAAGCGCACCAGCGGCAGCACTTCCAGCCTATGGGTGCCCCACACGCTCACCCGGTACTCATCGCCGTCGATGAAGTCCTCGACCAGCGCCGGCTGCTGCATCTCGTCCAGGATGCGCTGAATCTGGCGGTGCAGTTCCTGCGGCGTCCGCACCACCGACTCCGGCAGGATGCCAATCGAGCCGTGCGAATGCGCCGGCTTGACCATCGCCGGGAAGATGCCCCAGCCATCCACATGATCGTTCTCATAAATCTTGTAAGCCGGGGTAGACACGCCGTGTGCCGCAAGCTGCTGCTTGGAATTGGCCTTGTCCACCGACCCTGACAGGATCGCATCGTCCGCGCCCGTATACGCCAAACGCAGCTCCTCGAACGTCCGCGTGATCGGATCATACCCGCACTGGTTCTCGTCGAACCCGTCGCAGTAATTGAAGATCACCGTCCGGCATGGATCGAGCTTCCGCAGCAGGGGATCGACATCGTATCCCACCAGCCACGTCTGCGTATGGAAACCGTCTGCCCGCAGCGCGTCCTCGACCGCCCGCACCGATTCATCCGGCGCGCCCACATTGATGATCTGGGTCTCGGTCAGTAACGGGAACGGGCGATACAATATGAGTACGTCAAAATCTGTCATCATCCACTTATCCTTCGGAGAGAACTTTTTGTACCGCAGCGATGGTCGCCTCATGGATCCGTCCGTTGGTGACGATGATCCCCTGATTCGCCAGCGCCGACCCCTTCGAAAAATCCAACGGCGAGCCGTCCACATCGCTGACTCGTCCACCCGCCGCCTCGACCAGCGCCGCTCCGGCGCAGTGATCCCATACCATGAATGGCCGCGTGCTGTTCAGCCGCGGCAGCCGCAGATACAACTCCGCATCCCCGGCAGCGATCCGCGCGTACTTCTCCATGCTGTCCAATCGGTACAGCGCCGCGCCACCGAACCCCGCCGCTTCCCGTACCCGCGCCATCCGCTCGTGATTGACGTGGCTCTTCTCCACGCTCTCCAGCACGCGGATGTCGCTGGCTCCCATACGCTCGCTCACCCGGATGCGCTTGACCGGCCCGCCTGCCATCGACTGCATGAACGCCGCCCCGCCTTGTGCGTGGAACAGCATCCCGCTGTTGTCCTTCGTCGGATACGCTGGCGCGCCGATGACACCCGCCACCGGTTTGCCGCCTTCCATCACCCCGATGGCGATGACGTAGTTCCGCAGCGCCAGGAATCCCTTCGTCCCGTCGATGGGGTCGATCACCCACGTGAGCCCGCTGCGTCCGGCGACGTCCCCGCCCTCCTCACCGAACAGCGCGTCGTCCGGGCGGGCCCGGCACACCAGGTCGGCGATCAGGGCCTCCGCCGCGCGGTCCAT
>JAEUQZ010000374.1 GCA_016788965.1 Anaerolineae bacterium
TGATGGGCGCGGCGCTCTTTTTAGGCATTCAGGGCATCCCCACTACGGCGCTGCCGCTGAATCTGGCGGTGGGCGTGGCGCTAACGGTGTGGTGGCTGAGAAGTCCCAACCGCGCCTACAACCTGCGCTTCGTGGCGGCCTACGCGCTGATCTGCACCGCCGCGATTGGCCTGTACTACCTGCTCCAATTTCTGCCTGATCCGGCGGCGAGTTGGGCGCGCTACCGCGAGTTCGTGAGCCAGTACGCCAGCGTGACGGGCGTCGGCACGGTGCGCTTCTCGCTCGACCGCCTGATCGGGTATGCTGCTCGCTTCAACCTGATCATCTCGCCCGTCGAACTCGTGACCGGGGCGTTGGCCTTCGGACTGCTGTGGCGATCCGGCCGCCCCGCTGAACGCGCCCTGATCGTGACGCTGGGGTTGTGCCTGCTGCTGATGGTCGGGTTGTTCTTTCTGACCTACAGCTACCTGACGGTGTTCGCGCCGTTCACGGCCTATGCCATCGCCCGCGCCTTCGACTCGCGCCGTGCGGTGGCCCTGTTCGGCTTCGTGCTGATCCCGGCGCTGCTCTCTGCCCCGATCCATGACCTGAGCACCGGCATCCAGACTCAGCGCAATACCAGCCGGATCGCCCCGACGGAAGCGCTGATCCCGTATTTCCCCGAAGGCAGCGTGATCGTTGGCGAGGATTTGTACTGGTTCGCACTGCACCGCGGCCGGACGTACATCGCCATCAACGGGCTGGCGAATTACAGCGGCATCCAGCGCAAAGATGACCTGACCTCCCTGCGCGACCTGAAGGTCGATGCGCTCTTCTGCCCGACTGCCAGCACGCGCTGCGACGGGCTGGCGGCCACGGGCTGGTTCGCCCCGCCGGAGGAGATCGATGCGGGCGGCCAGACCTACCGCATCTGGCGGCGGGCCGCGCCATGACCCCCCTGCCCCGCATCACCCTGGTCACGCCGTCTTACAATCAGGCCGCCTACCTGGAGCGCACCATCCGCTCGGTGATCGACCAGGACTACCCCGCGCTTCAGTACCTCATCATGGACGGCGGCTCGACCGACGGCAGCGTCGAGATCATCCGCCGCTACCAGCGCCACCTCGACGGCTGGGTCAGCCAGCCCGACGGCGGCCAATCCGACGCCATCAACCAGGGATTCGCCCGCGCCGAGGGCGAGATTATGACCTGGCTGAACAGCGACGATGTGCTGCTGCCGGGGGCGCTGCGCCTCGTCGGGGAGATTTTCGCCCGCTGGCCGGAGATCGCCTGGCTGACCGGGCAGCCCGCCAACCTCGACGTGGACGACCACCTGCGCCGCTCGCCACTGCGGGTCGGGCGCTTCCGCTCGCTGATCCGGCGCGGCTGGTATCACGGGCGCGGCCTGGGCTTCATCCGCCAGGAGGGAACCTTCTGGCGGCGCAGCCTGTGGGATCAGGCCGGGGGGCAGATCGCCGTCGCGCGGCGCTACGCGATGGACTTCGAGTTGTGGGGACGGCTGGCGGCCTATGCCGATCTCGTCTCGGTGGATGTGCCGCTGGCGGCCTTCCGCGTCCAACCGGAGCAGAAGACCGCCGTGATCGACCGCTACTATGCCGAAGCGGGCATCACCCTGCCCCACGCCGCCCGGCGGGTGATGCTGCCGCTGCGGGCGCTGTTCACGCTGGCGACCTGGCCGCTGACCCCGCGTGTCCTGACCGGCGGCGGATCGCTCCGCTTCCGCCCCGGCCCGACGTTTAGGCGCTAACCGCTGCCCGCCCCACCAATCGCGCTCTGGCAGATGGCCGGCCGCCCCATCGCGCCGGATTCCAGCGGCGGCAGGAAGAAGCCCCGGCGCTCCTCCGCCGATAACGCGCGGCTCACCTTCTGGCATCCGATCTGAATGAGACGGTTCAGATCGATAATCCAGACGCGGACAGGACTGTCATCTGAAGACGAGAGGATGTGCGTTTCATCCTGACTCCAGGCCGCGTCCCACACCCTACCTTCATGGCGCAGGATGAGCAGCTCCTCCCCGCTGGCTGCGCCCCACACCCGTGCAGTGCCGTCCAGTGACCAGGAGAGGATGCGAGTCTCATCCGCATTCCAGGCCGCGCCTCGCACGAGGTCCTCATGGCGCAAGATGAGCAGTTCCTCACCGCTGGCCGAGTCCCAAACCCGTGCAGTGCCGTCCCCTGACCAGGAGAGGATGCGAGTCTCATCTACGTTCCAGGCCGCCCCGTTCACACCGCCCTCATGCCCCAGGCTGAGCAGTTCTTCGCCGCTGACCATGTCCCACACGCGAACGGTGCCGTCCAGTGACCAGGAGAGGATTTGGCTCTCGTCCGCGTTCCAGACTGCGCCCGACACGCTGCCCTCATGCCGCAGGGTAAGAAGTTCTTGCCTACTGGCCGCATCCCAGACGCGGGCAGTGCCCTCCGACCAGGAGAGGATTTGGCTCTCGTCCGCGTTCCAGACCGCGCCCCACACGCTGCCCTCATGCCGCAACCTGAGCAGGCCCCGCCCGTCGGCCGCATCCCAAATGCGAACGGTTCTATCTTCCGACCAGGAGAGAATGCGGCTCCCATCCGCGCTCCAGACCGCGCCCCACACTGTACCTTCATGGCGCAAGATGAGCAGTTCCTCCCCGCTGACCGCATCCCACTCGCGAGCAGTGTTGTCCCCTGACCAGGAAAGGATGTGAGTCTCATCTGCGTTCCAGACGGCGCCCCACACCATACCTTCATGGTGCAGGATGAGCAGTTCCTCCCCGCTGTATACGTTCCATACCTGGATAGTGCCCTCCGACCAGGAGAGGATTTGGCTCTCGTCCGCGTTCCAGACCACGCCCTGCACGACGCCCTCATCCTCATGCCACAGAGTGAGGCCTGCCTGCCCACTGGCCGCATCCCAGACGCGGACAGTGCCATCAGCCGACCACGAGAGGATACGGCTTTCATTGGCGTTCCAAATCGCGCCGTACAGGATGTCCTCATGGCGCAGGGTGAGGAGTTCCTCCCCGCCGACCGCATCCCAAATGCGAACGGTTCCATCTTCCGACCAGGAGAGAATGCGGCTCCCATCCGCGCTCCAGACCGCGCCCCACTCCGTACCTTCATGGCGCAGGATGAGCAGTTCCTCCCCGCTGTCTGCGTTCCATACCTGGATAGTACCTTCCAACCAGGAGAGGATGCGGCTCTCGTCGGCATTCCAGACCGCGCCCGAAACGCTGCCCTCATGCCGCAACCTGAGCAGTTCCTGCCCGCCGGCCGCATCCCACACGCGAACGCTGCCGTCCCCTGACCAGGAGAGGATGCGGGTCTCATCGGCGTTCCAGACCGCGCCCCGCACGATGTCCTCATGCCGCAAGGTGAGCAGTTCCTCCCCGCTGTCTGCGTTCCATACCTGGATAGTGCCCTCCGACCAGGAGAGGATGCGGCTTTCATCGGCGTTCCATATCGCGCCCGACACGCTGTCCTCATGCCGCAAGGTGACCAGTTCTTGCCCATTGGTCGCATCCCACACGCGAACGCTGACGTCCCCTGACCAGGAGAGGATGCGGGTCTCATCGGCATTCCAGACCGCGCCCCGCACGATGTCCTCATGCCGCAAGGTGACCAGTTCTTGCCCGCCGGCCGCATCCCAGACGCGAGCTGTACCGTCCCATGACCAGGAGAGAATGCGTGTCTCGTTCGCATTCCAGGCCGCGCCCGACACGCTGCCCTCATGCCGCAGGGTGAGGAGTTGCTTGCCGGTGGACGCATCCCAAATTCGCGCGGTGCTGTCCCACGACCAGGAGAGAATGCGTGTCTCGTTCGCATTCCAGGCCGCGCCCCGCACGATGTCCTCATGCCGCAAGGTGAGGATTTCTTCCCTGCTGTCCACGTCCAAAACGCGGACAGTGCCGTCGGCTGACCAGGAGAGGATGTGGCTCTCATCCCCATTCCAGGTCGCGCCCCACACGGCTCCCTCGTGGCGCAGCAGGGCAACTTCCTGGGCCGGGTAATCCACCGCGTTCAGCAGCGTCTGGTGGCTTTCGGGGTTCTCGATACCATCGGGGTAATGCGCCAGCGACTCCAGTGCCAGCAGCAGCGCGTTCTGGGGTTTGTTGGCCTCCAATTCCTGACGGGAGAGATCGGCCAGGAAGAGCGACTGGGTATCCCAGGCTTGACGCAGATTGGTCTCGGCGACCGCCAGATTTTCATCGGCGCGGAGGCGCTGGCGTTCGGCGTTCTGGAAACCGATGAAGGACAGCGCCGCCAGCACCAGCGCGGTCAGCAAACCGCCGCTCAGCCCCAGGATGACCGTCCGCCGCTGGCGGTTGGTGCTCCCCCGGCTGGCCTGGATGTAGCGTCGGTGCAGGTCGGTCGGCGGCGGGTCTTTGCCTTCGCTGCCCACCAGCCAGGCTTCCGCCGCCGTCAGGTCATCCCCGCGCAGCAGGCGGCTGCCGCGCTGCCTCTCCTCCCATTCCCGCGCCCGCGTCAGCAGCCGGGTGTGTTCTTCGACGTGATGCAGGTCTTTGCGGATCGTCTCCAACAGCGCCTGGAAGGTTGTCTCGAAGTCGTCGGCGTCGCTCTCTGGGCCGTCGCATTCCGGGTTGGTGACTTTCCTCGTCACCTCGTCGTACTGGCAGTCGTAGCCTTTCTTCTTGCGGCAGAAGAGGTAATTCAGCTTGCTGACTTCGCGGTCGTTCTCCTCGACCAGCGCCGCCCAGCTTTGCCCGTAGAGCGCCGCGCGGATCTCCGGCAGGAACTGCCCGCCCTCGCGCGTCTCGCGCCGCACCAGCGGGATGATCCGTTTGTTCAGCGAACGGGCGTAGGCCAGTTCCTCGGCGCAGACTTTGGAGGACATATAGGCCGGGGAGAGGATGCAGACGAAGTTCTCCGCCGCCTCGATCCCTTTTCTGATCTGCTCCCACCAGGCGGCGCTGTAGGGGATGCCTTCCCAATCCGCCCAGGAGTCGAGCTGTTCCTGTTCGAGGCGGTCGAACAGGC
>JAEUQZ010000375.1 GCA_016788965.1 Anaerolineae bacterium
GCCGCAGGAAGGCATGGCCCAGCCCCACGCCCATGTGAGCGCCTTCGATCAGGCCGGGAATATCGGCGACGACCAGGTCGTGATCATCGTAGACGACCACGCCGAGATTGGGTTCCAGCGTGGTAAACGGGTAATCAGCGATCTTTGGTCTGGCGTTACTGATGACCGACAGCAGAGTCGACTTCCCGGCATTGGGAACACCGACGATGCCAACATCGGCAATCAGCCGCAGTTCCAGCATGAGCCAGCGTTCCTGGCCGGGCGTGCCCTTCTCCGCATAGCGAGGGGTCTGGTTGGAAGGAGAAGCAAAGTGCTGATTGCCACGTCCACCGCGTCCCCCCTTCTCGATCACCACACGGTCATCGGGACGTACCAGATCGGCCAGGATTGCGCCGGTTTCAGCATCGCGGACGACTGTGCCGGGCGGAACGTCGATTTCGACATCGCGCCCACTGATCCCGGACATGTTCTTGGCCCCACCGCGCGCACCATTCTGTGCCTTGAAATGAACCCCCTTCTGGAACGGTGACAGCGTATTCAGCCGTTTGTTGACCTTGATGATGACATCGCCACCCCGGCCGCCGTCGCCACCGCTGGGACCGCCGCGAGGCATGAATTTCTCACGCAAAAAAGCGACGATTCCGTCGCCACCGTCGCCACTTCGCACATAGATTTTGACTTCATCCAGCATAGTCGTTCTTGCCCATCGCCACACAGGGCGGCGATCAACACTCCAATTCTGGTAGGTTCATAGGCTGTCCAGCGCGATACCAGGCAATCGTCTGACGCGCCCCAAGCCGAAAATCGGTCGGGGCAAATCCCAACTCGCGCCGAGCCTTTTCTGTCGAAACACGCCAGTCATTATACACGTAGGAACGCAGATTCAGCGGCCAGAATGGTTCCGCCCGCGTGATCCTGGAGATTCCTTCCAGGACTCTGGCCGTCATGATGCCCAGCCAACCGGGTATAGGCAGTCGCGGCCAGCGCAGATTGGCTTCTTCGCACACAATATCAAAAGCCTCTTTGTGTGAAATCCAATCCCCGCAGATATTGTAGATTTCGCCCACACGCGCCTTGTCGAGACTTTTAAGGATTCCTTGAACGACATCCGAGATATAGGCTGGAAAGATGATGTAGCGGCCTCCATCGACCTGCATGATGATGCCGCGCATCGGGTCACGGAAGAAGAGGCGGTTGAAGGCATAGCGGCCCAGCGGGCCGTAGTAGGCTCCAGGGCGAAGGATGACGACGGGAAGTTGGAACTCGTTGAAGTGCTGCGTGGCAATCTGCTCGGCCTGCCACTTGCTGCGTTGATAAGCGTCGGCGGGAAAGGCAGGATGGGTCTCATCGATCACATGAGTGGGGTCTGGCTGTCCGATGACCGCAACACTGGAAATGTGAATGAGCTTCTCGACGCGCGCCTGACGCGCAGCATCCAATACATGTGTCGTGCCCACCACATTGGTCACGTTGAAAGCACGTTCATCGCCCCAGAAGCGGAAAATCCCGCCCGCATGTACCACATGGCGACAGCCTTCAGCGGCTTGCCTGACGACTGCCTGATCGAGCAAATCACCGGGGATGATCTCGACCGCGGCGTACTGTTTCAGCCAGGGATTCTGTTCGGGGTGACGGGTCAGGACTCGGAGAGAGAACCCGGCGCGACACAGCGCCGGAACCAGATGCCGACCCAGAAATCCCGTTCCGCCCGTGAGAAAAATGGTGTCTTTCACAGCCTGATCTTTGTCGAACCGGATTCACCTGAAATCCTCGCCTGCAAGGTAGCACATCCTAACGGGCGGATTTCGGAGAACAGCGGACGTGAACGGCAAGAGTCAACGGGGAGAAATGTACCGTTGAGGGCACAAAACTGCAATCGACAGGAAAGATTCGATTCTAGCGTCCCTTGAGGGCGAGCCAGATGTTCTGCCGGAGCCGCGCCAGACTCAATGGGCGCACCAGATAAACATCCACTTTGGCGACGCCCAACGCCAGGGACTGCTGCCCGGCCATCTGATGATCTGCAATGACCATGATGGGCAGATGCCGCGCACCAGGCAGTTCCCGAAGTTTGCTGAGCAGTTCCCAGCCATGCATATCGGGCAAGCGCATCTCCGTAATCAGCAGATCGGGTACGCCCTCTTCCAGCAGGGCAACCAGATCGACGCCGCTGTCCGCAATGGCGACCCTCATGTGAAGATCATGGCAGAGATGTTCGATGGCCTGGCGCTCATCATCGCGGCTCACCAACAGGACAACCTGTTTCCCCGCAGTCAGTGAGGTGTCCGTCTGGCTGGCAATGATCGTCCGCAGGTCAGGCTGCTCCTGGCCGATACTGATGTCGTGGACGAGTGTGTTTTCCTCGGCGTGGATTTCGGTGAAGGCGACTTCGGCATCGGCCAGGGCTTCCCCGGCCAACTCGCGGATGGTCTGACAGACGGAATCGGCTTCCGTGAAGTCCACAAAGTAACTCCCGTCGGCATCCTTCAAAATCAGGCGTCCTGCACGAACATCCACAACAGGGGACTGGCCCAACTGCGCCTTTGCAATCCAGTTTCGGAATCGAGACAGCTCGGACTCTGGCAGCGGTGTATCGACGTAGTACGCCCTGACCACGTTGGCGAGTGAGTCAGGATCATGAATGTTGGGATCATAGCGATGCGGTTCGGGTAATCCCAGCACCCAGACGAATGAACGGTTGTAGTGTTCAACACGGCCAGAGGTCTTGAGCTGATCCAGCTCGCCATCGGTGATGGCATGTCCAAAGACATTTTCTTCAAGCCTGATGACTCGTCCGGTCAGCAGGTCTTCGCCTTGATCCGAACGAAGCTGAACGACAAAATCGCCTTTACTTGTCACAAAGACAAAGTGGCGAGGTACTGCGGTTCCGTTGTAACTCGTGTTCATCCCAACCCCAGAGTCATCTCGTCATCTAATCAACCGCGAGGCTGACGGCTACAGCTTGACGAAATAGGCGGCTGCTGCCCGATCCAGAAGCTCTTTGCTGAGGGCAGGAGGCTGATTGATGTACGAGGCAATGTCGATGATCTGATTAATAAGATCACGTGGGTGAACCGACCGGAGCGGGCGATCATGGTTGATATACCACTCCTTCAGCAGATAGGCCAGCATCTGCTCTTCATACTTGATCTTCTTGGCGTCACAGACGCGCTTGAAAATCTCCCGGAACTGCTCATAGGTTGGATCGGTGATCTGAATCTTGTGCCGAATACGGCGCAGAAAGGCTTCATCGACCAGTTCACGCGGATCAAGGTTGGTGGAGAAGACAATCAGCACGAAGAACGGAATCTCGATCTTGCGGCCAGTGTGCAGCGTAAGGAAATCGACCCCTTTTTCGAGCGGAACAATCCAGCGGTTCAAGAGGTCGCGCGGGCGAACCTGCTGGCGGCCAAAGTCGTCGATCAGGAACATGCCGCCGTTGGCCTTGACCTGGAACGGGGCTTCGTAGTACTTGTTGGTGTCGTCATAGACCAGATCGAGTCCGGCCAACGTGAGTTCGCCGCCGACCATAATCATCGGTCGTTTGATGCGTACCCAGCGCGGATCCGAAATGAGGCCGGTGGCCTGTTTGACCGCCCCACCCTTCTCCGAAACCACATGGTTGACATTATCGAAAACGCGAATGATCTGCCCATCTACGTCAATCGAGTAGGGAATCCACATGTCGTCGCCGAGGATCATACGCCCAACGACTTCGGCAATGGTGGTCTTGCCGTTGCCCGGCGGGCCATACAGGAAGATCGAGCGGCCTGAATTGATGGCAGGGCCGATCCGCCCCAGAAGTTCGTCGGAAATCACAAGGTGCTGCAAAACCTGTTTGAGTTCAGCTTCCTGCACCGACAGCCGTTCGCGGTTCTGGGCACGCTGAGAATCGATGTACTGCTGGAGCGTCACCGGAGCGGCTCCGGCATACTGCGAGCGGTCCAGAGCATCACGGGCTTTTTCCGACCCTTTGACCGAAATGATGTACTGATAGGAGGCTTCGCCGAACCCGCCTGCGCCGCGCACTTCGACGTACTTCTCGCGCTTCAGGAAATCGATGATGCCTTCAAGCACACCCGTATAAGGCAGCTTGACGATCTCGGCAATCTCATGCCCGGCCAGCACGCCGCCAAGATATAGCACCTTGAGAACCAGATCAGCCATGTTGAGCACGTTCAGGCCGCTGTCCTCCAGACTGGTCAGCGGAGGAGGCGACCAGGGTTCCTTATCCCGGTTGGACCCCGGCGTTGTCCCCACTGGGCCGGTCAGCTTTCTGATGGGCTGAACCCGTTGAGACTGAGATGGACGGTTGATTTGGTCACTCATTCAGATCCTCCGAGAAGCACAACACAGGCAGTTCATGTCCGGCAAGGAGTCGGATTAGAGGGTTCTAAGCAGCCCACCGATCACACGGTCTAGTGAGTCATTATAGTGTACACTCGTAAGAGAGGACAAGCAGGTCAGGCGGTCTGACGTTCGATAACGGCAGACCATCCCCCGAAATACCTATCATGATCGACCGCATTCAGTGGCTTGGACATGGCGGATTCCTCATTCAGGGGCCGCCGCTCATCTATATCAATCCCTACCGTGTCTCACGCAGCATCTTCCATGCCGATCTGCTGCTCGTCAGCCACCACCACGTCGAACACTGCTCCCAGGCCGACATCAGCAAGCTGCGCGGCCCGAACACCATTCTACTAGGCAATGAACTGGTCGCGCAGGAGATCGAAGGCTGCCAGATCATGCGCCCGTGGCAAAGCATGATGGTGGAACGGGCGGGTATCAAAGCACTGCCGGCCTACTCACCGACAGGCTGGCAGCATCCGCGTGAAGACGGTGGGCTAGGTTTCATCATTTCGCTGAACTACTTTGACATCTACTACGCCGGGGACACCCAGATCATCCCGGAGATGGATCGCATCCGCCCGGATATTGCTATCCTG
>JAEUQZ010000376.1 GCA_016788965.1 Anaerolineae bacterium
ACATCTTTATTGAACCAGGGAAGTATATGAACCGACTGACATCATCCCGCACTCCATCATACCCCCTGGCTGATCTCCCCCAATTCAAGGATTTCGACTCGGCAGCCCTCGATGCGATTGAGCGTCGGGCCTCCCTCTACACCCTCAACACAGGCGAATACCTATTCCGTCAGGGCGACGTCGCCCATTCGATCTACATCATTCTGGACGGTGGGGTTCGCTTGGTCGAACACACCCTGGATGGGCAGGCCGTCCATCTGAAGCTCTATGCGCGCGGCGACATCTTCGGAATGCTGGCCCTGTCCGGCGAATTCCCCCACCCCGCCGGCATCCAGGCCGTGACGGACAGCCACATTCTGGGTATCCGCGGGTCTCACTTACGCGACTTGATTCAGACAGTTCCCGCGCTCGGCCTGCTCATCATCGACCTCCTGATTGAACACGTGCATACCTCCCACTCGCGCATTCGCCAGATCGCAGCCGAGCGGGTCGAACAGCGCCTGGCCCGCGCTCTGCTCCATTATGCCCAGAAATTTAGCACCAGGGTCGATGATGTCATTTCCATCGACATCCGGCTCTCCCAGCGCGACCTGGCCGAGTTCATCGGCACAACCCCCGAAACCATCAACCGCGTCCTCAAAGCCTGGGAGCAGAAGGGCATCATCCACTGTGGTCGTCAGCATATCGACATACTGGATGAAGGCCCCCTCAACCAGTTCGCTCAGGCATCGACCTATATGGGGCAGACCTTCTAAGCTTCCCTCCCAGAGGCAAGATCAGCATTGACGGGATGCAACCCGACCCGTAGAATGCTCCTATTCCATCGTTGGTGTTCAGCATATTGTCTCAGGCTGGATTTTCCGCCTGTTGATCGTTCGCAAAGGAGTTTTGTCGTGGCTGAAAAGTTCGGTTTGGATGTCCAGCCGCGTTCGATTGTGGGCAAGAAAGTCAGCCAGTTGCGCCGCCAGGGTCTCGTCCCGGCGACCGTCTATGGCCCGAAGATCGAGCCGATGACCATCCAGATCCCCTATCGTCCCCTGCAAGTCACACTCCTGAACGCGGGCGGCACGAACCTGATTGAACTGAGCATCGATGGCAGCATGACCACCGTTCTGGCTCGTGAAGTTCAGCGCGACATCATGCGGAACGACATTACCCATGTCGATTTCTTCGCCGTCGATCTGGCGGCCAAGATCAGCATCGATGTGCCCCTCCATTTCACGAATGAAAGCCCCGCCGTCGAAGCCAAGAAGGGCATGTTGATGACCGGCCCCGCCGCGCTGACCATCGAGACCCTGCCCAGCAAACTGCTGAGCGAGATCGAAATCGATCTCTCCGTCCTGAAGGAAATCGGCGACTCCATCCATGTCCGCGACCTCGTTCTTCCAGAGGGCATCGTCATCCTCAACGACCCCGATGAGATGATCGCCCGCATCAGCCAATCCTCTGCTGGGCGTTCGGAAGAGGCTGAAGAACTTGAAGCCGCCGAATCCACTGTGGCCGAAGTCGAAATCATCAAGAAGGGCAAGGCCGACGAAGAAGGCGAAGAAGACTAGCCTTCCTCGCATCGCAGAAAGACAAACGGGGCTTTCCAGCCCCGTTTTCATTTCCTCGATTCGCCCTCCGAACAAGCCGCAGCCCTACGCCGGACTGCTCGCCTCTCCATTGGACTCGCCGTTGTCCTCCGCGCTGGCATCCATGATCGCCATCCCGACGATCTCGTCGCCTTCCTGCAAGTCCATCAGCGTCACGCCCTGCGTGCTGCGTCCGGTCTCGCGGATTTGATTCAGACTGGTACGGAGGACGACGCCGAACTTGGTCATCAGGATGATACCATCCGTCTCGTTGATACAGCGCATCGCCACAATCGGCCCAGTCTTCTCGTTGCGTCCGAGCGTCCGTACCCCTGAACCATAGCGCCCCTGCTGACGATACTCGCTCAGTTCAGTACGTTTTCCAAAACCGTTGCGCGTGACAATCAGCATATGCGAATGATTCTCGTCAACCACATCCATACCGGCTAGAGAATCATTGTCCAGTCGGATTGCATGAACGCCCCCAGCCGGCCGCCCCATAACCCGAACATCGGACTCATGGAACCGGATGCTCTGCCCCTGCTCCGTCACCACGACCACATCCTGGTCGCCATCGGAATACTTCACCCAGCACAGCGTATCGTCCGGCTCCAGTCCCATAGCGATCAAGCCGCTTGGACGCACTGCTGTGAACTCATCCAGCGTCACCCGCTTGATGCGTCCCTTCCGCGTCGCCATTGTGAAGTGACCATCCATCTCGAACGAACTCACTGGCAGCACCGCCGTCACCCGTTCAACCGGTTCCAGATTCAGCACCGAATGGATGAGGATGCCCTTGTTGGCGCGCCCGGTCTCCGGGATACGGAAAGCCCGCTCCGAGTACACCTTGCCGCGATCCGTGAAGAACAACACCGTATCCAGGCTGTTGCACGCGAAGATATCGACCAGGACATCCTCGTCTTTGGTCTGCATCCCGATCACGCCCTTGCCGCCGCGTCGCTGAGCGCGGTAGGCGCTGCCTGGAACTCGCTTGATGTATCCCCGATCCGTCAGCGAAATCACCACTTCTTCTTCGCGCACCAGATCGGCCTCGTCGAAATCGGTGACAACGCCGTACAGAATTTCGGTGCGCCGCTCATCGCCAAACTCCTCGGCCAGCGCGGTTACATCCTCGCGGATCAGCGCCAGGATTTTCTCCGGCGACGCCAGCAGGTCTTCCAGAAAGGCGATCCGCGCCAGCACTTCGGCATATTCATCCTGGATTTTCTGCCGTTCCAGCGCAGCCAGGCGGCGGAGCTGCATCTCCAGGATAGCGTTCGCCTGCGCCTCGCTCAGGTCGAAGCGCCGCATCAATTTACTCCGCGCGTCGTCCGTATCATCCGCCGAGCGGATCGTCTGGATGATCGCATCGACGCTGGACAGCGCCTTGAGCAGACCTTCCAGAATGTGCGCCCGTTGCCGGAGTTTTTCCAACTCGAATTCCGACCGCCGCACGATCACCGCGTAGCGATGCTCGACGTAGATTTGCAGCGACCGCCGCAGACTCAGCGTCCGCGGTTCATTGTTGACCAGCGCCAGCATCTGAATGCTGAACGTCGTCTGAAGCTGCGTGTACTTGTAAAGCTGATTCAGCACCGTGCGCGGCTGCGCCCCATGCTTCAGTTCGATCACCAGCCGCATCCCGTTCCGGTCGGATTCATCCCGCAGGTCATAGACGTGCTGCAAACGTCCGTCGCGCACCAGCTCGACGATCCGTTCAATGATGATCGTCTTGCTCACCTGATACGGAATGGCCGTGAACACGATGCGGAAGCGGTCGTTCTTCGACTCTTCGATCTCCGCTTTGGCCCGCATCACCACCCGGCCCTTGCCGGTCGCATACGCTTCCTTCAGGTCGTCGCCGACCAGGATTTGCGCCCCCGTCGGGAAGTCCGGCCCGTGGACGAACTGCATCAGTTCATCCACCGTGATGTCATCGACGCGGTGATAATTGTCGATCAGGTACGTGATCGCCTGAGTCAGTTCCCCCAGGTTGTGCGGCGGGATGCTCGTCGCCATACCCACGGCAATCCCGCTCGTCCCGTTTAGCAGCAGATTCGGCAGCCGCGCCGGCAGTACTGAAGGCTCTTGCTGGGTTCCGTCGTAGTTATCGACGAAATCCACGGTGTTCATGTTCAGATCGACTAGCAGTTCCTCGGCGATCCGATCCAGCCGCGCCTCGGTATACCGCATCGCCGCCGGACTGTCGCCGTCCACGCTGCCGAAATTCCCCTGCCCGTCCACCAGCGTGTACCGCAGCGAGAAATCCTGCGCCATCCGCGCCATCGCGTCATACACCGCGCTGTCCCCATGCGGATGGTACTTACCCAGCACATCGCCGACAATGCGGGCGCTCTTCTTGTAGGCCGAGTTTGACCGGATGCCCATGTCGTACATCGCATAGAGGATGCGGCGGTGGACAGGCTTCAGCCCATCGCGTGCATCCGGCAGCGCCCGCGCCACGATCACGCTCATGGCATAATCGAGATAGCTGCCACGCATTTCTTCGTTGATATTGATCGGTCGAATTTGACCCACGTCCATACCGTTATTGCTCTCCAGACCGCTTGAACAGCCAGATCAACCGACTAGGCCGACATTCTGCATCTGCTAAATCTCAGTTGTCTCTTGTAGGGGCGCAGCGTGCTGCGCCCATCAGTCCTGCTCATCATGTTGATGCGCTGAACTGGGAGACAATCGATTGTTGGCAGATATTGGGACCATCGCTCACGGACAAATCATCTGAGAAACGAACGACTTTGTAGGGGCGACCCGGCGGGTCGCCTGCTATCCATCGTCCTTCATTTGCTTTCCCCATCACCTGGAGCCGGGTGAGGTTTAGCCTCTCCCATCGAACTTGCGATAACACGCTTTATCCCAACCGCTTATCCCAATTGACGCCGTAATTTACGCCACAACAAGCCTTTAGTATACTCTAGATCGCGCTTAAATGCGAGTGGGAAGGCCTCTATGTATCCCAAATGATAATAACATTATCCCAACTTCATTGGGAAATCCCACATCCCTTCAGCCATCCCTAATCCTTCATTCAGAAACCCGTCCAATGACCTCACTCATACCCCGCAAACTCGCCTTGCTGCTCCTCGCGGCCATAGTCTGCATAATCCTGATCGCCCTACTGCCTACCCTCTGGAACACCCTCGCCCGTGACACCTGGATTCGCTCTGCCGAAGCCAGCATCCGGCAGAATGACTTCGCCGCCGCGCTCGACGCGGCCAACCGTGCGCTGTCCCTCGAACCCGATCACCCTGCCCTCTTGCGGCTGCGGGGTCGCGTTTTCATGTACCTCTACGAGTGGGATCACGCCCTGGCCGATTATGACCACGCCCTTCAGCTTGCCCC
>JAEUQZ010000377.1 GCA_016788965.1 Anaerolineae bacterium
GGCATGGGCATCCGCATCCGGCGGAACCAATGATGTGACTGAAACCAGATCGCCACCCACATTCTGGGCGACATCAGCCACGATGGTCGTGGTTGCGACAACCTGTAGGGGCTGAGTCTGGGCGCTGACCAGACCTACCGAGAGCAGCGCGAGTCCGAGTACAATTACAACGGTGAATCGAAAGCGTGACATCCAGTAATCCTCGAAAATTGATACAGCGTCTCATTCGATGATGATACGGTATCTTAGTGAAAACAGCTTGTCAAGGCTGTTGTGAACGGGCAGAAAGGGACTCTCATGAGCGAAGCACTCAGCACACGGGCACGGCGGCTCCTGGATGCGGGTCATAAGCTCACGCACGCCCGGCTGACGGTGCTGCGGGTTCTGGAAGACGGCGGCGGGCACATGACCTCGGCTGAGGTGCTTGACGGGGTGTCGCGTCTGGATACCGCGATTGGCCGCGCCAGCGTATTCCGCGCGCTCGACCTGCTGACCGAGCTGTCGATCATCCGCCCAACCTACATCGGGACGAGCATGACGCCGACCTATGTGCTGCTGCCCGACGGCCACCACCACCACATCATCTGTACTCACTGCCACCGGGTGATCGAATTCGAAGACTGCGGGCTGGAACAGATCAGCGCGGAACTGGAAGCGCGGCTGCACGTCAAGCTGAGCGGTCACCTGCTGGAATTCTACGGGCTGTGCGAGGCGTGCCTGAAAGCCTCCTAAGCGCAGCCCATCTTCCCGTCCATCAACGAGTCATCCATCGAGGTTTGCTTTGCACGTTGCATTGAACGGCTGGTTCTGGAGTCAACCCTATACCGGCAGCGGGCAGGTAGTACGGCGTCTGGTGGCGATGCTCCGGAGGATCGCGCCGGAGGTGCGGCTGACGCTGGTGCTGCCGCCGGGCCAGCCTGTGCCCGATGATCTGCCGGAGGGGGTGCAGGCGGTCACGACACGCGGGCCGGGCGGAAACCTGGGCAAGGTGTGGTTCGAGCAGCGGACGTTCCCGGCGGCGGTGGCCGCCTGCGGAGCCGACCTCGCCCATGTGCCATACTGGGGGCCGCCGCTGAGTTCCCCTGTGCCGCTGGTGACGAGCGTGCTGGATGTGATCCCGCTGGCGATCCCGGAGTATTCGCAGGGGTTCGGGCCGAGGCTGTACGCCTCGTTGGTTCGAGCCGCGGCGCGGGGATCCGCCCACATCCTGACGCTGAGCGAGGCAGCCAAAGCCGACATCGTGCGCCTGCTGGATGTTCCGGCGGAGTCGGTCACGGTGACGTACCTGGCCGCGGACGAAGCCTATCACCCGAAGCTGGGAGCGGAACGGGATGAAGCCGTGCGGGCGAAGTACGACCTGCCCGACCAGTTCGTGCTGTACCTGGGCGGGTTCGACCTCCGCAAGCAGGTGAACCAACTGCTGCTGGCTTACACTTATGTGGGGCAGGCCGAAGGCGACCAGATTCCGCTGGTGATCGCCGGGAAGGAGCCAGCCTGGGGCACGCCGATATTCCCCGATCTGCGGACATACGCCGAGGAATTGAAGATCAGCGACTATGTGCGCTGGATCGGGCCGGTGGACGAGGCCGATAAGCCGTCGCTTTACCGGCTGGCGGATGTGTTCGCCTATCCGAGCGTGTACGAGGGGTTCGGGCTGCCGGTGCTGGAAGCGATGGCCTGCGGGACGCCCGTGGTCGCCAACGAGTCCTCGTCGATCCCGGAGGTGGCCGGGGACGGAGCCTACCTGGTGCGCGAAGGGGATGCGCGGGCGATGGCCGGGGCGATCATTGCCCTGCTCCTGCAGAAGCCGCTGCGGGAGTCGCTGGTCAACCAGGGATTGGCGCGGGCGACCCACTTTAGCTGGCGGAAGACCGCGAAGGAGACGCTGGCCGTCTACGAGCGGGTGCTGAAAGGGTGAGCGGGATATACTGGTAGGCGAAGGGAGGTATCCGCATGGTGGAAGCCATCCGAACCCGAATGAGCGCGACCGAGTTCTTCGAGATGCCGGAGACGACGCTGCCGACCGAGTTGATCGATGGGGTGATGATCCAGATGAATGCTCCAGCCGATGGGCATCAGCGGGCGTTGATGCGGTTGATCGCGGCGCTGCTCCCGCTCTTGCCGCCGGGAGAGTTCCGGTGCGCCCCAGCCGATGTGTGCCTGGATGCGTACAACGTGGTGCAGCCCGACCTGTTCTGGGTGCGGGCGGAGAATCCGGCCTGCCGGGTGGAGGGCGGGAAGTGGATGGGCGTGCCTGATTTCATCGTGGAAATCCTCTCGCCGGGGACGGCCCGGCGGGATCGGAAGGACAAGTTCGGGCTGTATGAGCAGCATGGGGTCGGGGAATACTGGCTGGTCGATCCCGACGGGGAGTACGTGGAGGTCTACCGGCTCCAGGAGGGGGTCTTCGTGAAGGTGGGGGTGTTCGGGCCGGAGGAGCGCTTCGAGTCGGCCACGCTGGGCGGGAAGCCGGTTTCGCTGAGCGCGGTGTTCGCGCCGTGAGGGGGAAAGCGCGATGAAGCCGAACAAGGTGCGGCCGCTGGCGATCTGTTTGTTCCGGTGGGAGGGGAAAATCTTCGTGGCGGAGGGCTACGACGGGGTGAAGGGGCAGACCTTCTACCGGCCGCTGGGGGGCAAGATCGAGTTCGGGGAGCGGGGGGCGGAGACGGTCGTCCGGGAGCTGCGGGAGGAGATCGGGGCGGAGGTGCGCGATCTGGTTTACCTGGGGACGCTGGAGAACCTGTTCACCTACGAGGGGCAGCCGGGGCATGAGATCGTGCTGGTGTACGATGGGCGCTTGGTGGACGAGTCGATCTACGGGCAGGAGGTGGAGGGGCGGGACGACGGGGAAGTGCGCTTCGGGGCGCGGTGGCTGCCGCTGAGCTTCTTCCAGGGGGCGGAGGCTCCGCCGCTGTACCCGGATGGGCTGATTCAGTTAATAGTTCGTAGTTGATAGTTTATAGAAGAAGCTGATAGCTATTAGCTTGTAGCTTATAGCAATACAAATACCCATACTATTTGTCGCGGATGTCGTCAGTGTCGTCAGTGTCGGTGACGCTGATCCGCAGAACGGACGAATTGTCCGAAATGTCGTCCATGTCGTCCACGCCGGACGGACAAATTGGCACAAATGGCACAAATGGCAGCAGCGGCAGATTGGCATTTCTGTGCCAAATACCTTGCATGTAAGGTCGTAACTGCTCCGAATTGCTGCAAATACCGCAAATGCTGCAAGTGCAAATGGTGCGAAAAGTTGAAAAAGTTGCAGTTGCAACTCGGTGATTCCTGCAACATTCCCCCTCGAAACTGATCCGCGATGCGAAACGATAAGAATGATAAGAATGAGAATCGCCCGATTTTCTCACATTTCTCATATGGCGGGTTGGGAGCCGGACGCCAAGAATGGCGTCCCTACCCATTCCTATCCCCACGATAGCACAAAACGCGGCGTTTAGGGTGACATTTTGTCTACTTTTTCGCCATAAAATCGGAGAGAAGAATAATTCCACCACAGAGACACAGAGGGCACAGAGAAATGCAGAGGGGGTGAAAAAGAAAACGAACCGCCAAGGACGCCAAGAGCGCAAAGGAAAGACGAATTCCACCACAGAGGCACAGAGAACACAGAGAAACACAGAGGGGCGCGGCGGCGACGGAGGCTCAAGCCTCCGTCTGAGGGAGAAAGCCTGCTCAAAGCAGGCTGGACGGCGGGCGCGGCGGCTATTCCTCGCGCGGGGAGAGTTTGCCATCATAGTAATCTTCCAACGCCTGCTGCCCGGCGGGGTGGTCCGGGAACTTCGCCAATGCTTCGGCGGCTGCACTGCGGACAAGCAGCTTAGGGTCAGTCAAGGCGTGGATCAGCGGCTCCACCGCGCGCTCATTGCCTAATTCGCCCAGCGCCAAGGCATAACAACGGCTGACATATGCGGCCGGGTCATGCAGTGCATCGATGAGCGGTTCGAGGGCGCTCCCGTCGCCTAGCTCGCCCAGCGCCGAGGCGGCGGCGCCGCGAACCAACGACTCCGGGTCATGCAGTGCAGCGATGAGTGGTTCGACGGCGCGCCCATCGCCTAGCTCGCCCAGCACCGAGGCGACGTTGCCACGGACAAACCACTCCGGGTCAGTCAGGGCCTGGATCAACGACTCAACGGCACCAATCTTGCTCAGGGCCATGACAGCGCACGTGAGGACATACCATGACGGGTCAGTCAGGGCGTGGATCAGTGGCTCCACCGCGCGTCCGTCGCCTAGCTTGCCCAGCGCCAAGACAGCGTCACGGCGAACATACTCATCCCGGTCAGCCAGAGCGCGGATCAGCGGCTCCACCGCGCGCCCGTCGCCTAACTCGCCCAGTGCCGAGGCGGCGTTGCTGCGGACAGCCTTATCCGGTTCAACCAAGGCGTCAAGAGCTGCCGAGAATCCCAAGGCATCGCGCAGGCGCAGGTGCAGGAAGCGGTAGCTGACAGCTTTACCATATTCGCCTATTGGCTCTTCATCGTCTGGTCGCAGCAGATCGAGGTGCTGGCTCAACGCGATGACCGACCCGGTATCGCCCATGCCGATTCCAATATCACTCGCCAGGACTCGGGTGTAGTCGTTACGCCAAAGTTCGGTCATCGCTCGCACGACGGCTATGCCGAGACGCTGCTTCAATTCGGCGGCGGTAAAGGGCAGCGGGGTATCGGGCTGGCGGGCCTGCTCATGCTGCCAGCGTTTGTCGATGAAAGCATTCCAGATGCGGTCGTTCAGATCGCCCGCGTTGAGGTTGCCCAGGGCGCGAACATCTCCGGGCGCATCCTCGTAGCCGATGCGGACGAGCGCCAGCAACAGCGGGGTGCGAAGGACATCCTTAAGCCC
>JAEUQZ010000378.1 GCA_016788965.1 Anaerolineae bacterium
TCATCCCGGCCGCTGGGATCGGTTTCCTGTTCTCCGATCAGATCAAAGCCGTGCTGTTCAACCCGACCGTGGTTGCCATTGCGCTGATCGTTGGCGGTGTCATCTTCCTGATCGTCGAGCGTTACCAGAAAGACGCCCAGCCTGCCACGACCCGCATGGAAGACATGACCCCTCGCCAGGCCATACTGGTTGGCATCGCTCAGACCTTCGCCCTGATACCCGGTGTCTCGCGCTCCGGCGCGTCCATTATCAGCGGCCTGCTGGTCGGCATGGATCGCCAGACCGCCACCCGTTTCTCCTTCTTTCTGGCGATCCCCACGCTCGGCCTGGCTACCCTCTATGACCTCTTCCGCAATCTCGACAAGGTGACAGGCAGCGACCTCGTGAATCTCGTGGTCGGAGCCGTCGTCGCCGGCATCGTTGCCTGGCTGTCCATCGCCTGGCTGCTGCGCTTCGTCGAACGCAACAGTTTTGTGGTGTTTGGGTACTATCGCATTCTGGCGGGAATCATCATCCTGCTGCTTCCGGCCTTTTCAATCGTGCTGAAATGAACACTGGATCACTTCTCAAGGCTTGCGAAACCGCCTGTCGAACTATAATGATGTGAGGGGCTTCATGTTGTTGTACTTCTAGTCCATGTAGTGGGTCAGGTGAGGGGAAATTGCCATGTCTCCTACGCGCATTTTGGTGATCGAAGATGCTGATGCGCTCCGCAAAGATGTCCTGGAAATGCTCTATTACGAAGGCTACGAGGTCTTCGGAGCCAGTGACGGGGTAAAGGGAGTCGCGCTCGCCCGCCAGTCTTCGCCTGACCTCATCATCTGCGACATCATGATGCCCGAAATGGATGGCTATGGCGTTCTGGCTGAACTCCGCGAACAGGGCGCTGCCACGACCGTACCCTTCATCTTCCTGACCGCCAAAACCGAGAAAAGTGATATCCGTGTCGGTATGGAGGCGGGCGCGGATGACTACCTCACCAAGCCCTTCACCGCCCAGGAACTCATCAAGAGCGTCAAGCGCCGCCTGGAGAAACGTGCTGCCATTAACCAGGCCAGCGAAGAACGCCTCAATGAACTGCGCGATAACATCATCCTCTCGTTGCCCCATGAACTCCGCACCCCGCTGACCGGCATTCTGGGCTTTTCCGACATCCTCATGTCCGACTGCCGCGACATGGAACCGGATAAATTGGTCGAGATGGCCCAATACATCAACAACGCCGCCCAGCGCCTCTACCGCCTCACCGAAAACTACGTCGTCTACGCCCAGCTTGAAGTCATGCGCTCCGATCCGCAGCGCATCGAAGCCCTGCGGAGCTTCATGACCCATAATCCTCGCCACCTTATCGAGAATATGGCCTATCAACGTGCCCAGCATTATCGCCGCGAGTCCGACTTGCGCCTATCGGTCAGCGATGATGCCGCCCTCCGCATCGTCGATGAAAACTACCGTCGCCTGGTCGATGAACTGCTCGATAACGCCTTCAAGTTCTCTCTGCCGGGTTCGCTGGTCGAAATAACCGGTGAACTCGTGGGCGAGAATTACGTTCTGACCGTGGTCGATCATGGCCGTGGCATGACCCGCGCCCAGATCGATGCCGTTGGTGCTTTCATGCAGTTTGGCCGCAAGCTCTATGAACAGCAGGGTTCCGGCTTTGGCCTCGCCATCGTGCATCGCACCGTCGAACTGCATGGCGGCCAATGTCTCATGGAAAGCGAACCCGATCAATTCATGAAGGTGACGGTCTCCATTCCGGCTGTGCCCGAATACGCCATGTCCTACGCCTATTAGAGTCGCGCTTCGGGGACAATATCGTCTGTGCAACTGATGAGCCGGGGTAGCGTTCCAGCGGAACCTGCCCCGGTTTTCATATTACAATGGTAATGTGGAGCGCGAATGTGCTTGCCCGCGTGCGGTCGAAATGGTAGACTGTTCGACAATTGGTCGATGCGAATGAATCCCTGCCGGGAGGGCTGCGCTCATGCCTGAACATCGTACACACTGGGTCGGCATCATCGCCTGTGTGTCATTGGCCTTCCTGCTGGCTGGTTGTTTCCAGACCATCGGAACCAACCCCGATGCCATTCCCGCCGCTCAGAGCGGCCCGACCTTCACTCCGGCTCCTACGCTCGAACCCCTGGAAGTTACTCAGGTGGTCGTCGTTACCGCTACCACTGATCCAAACGCCTTGTTCCAGCAGTTCCAGGTCACGCCCGATGCCAGCGGTGGTGTGATCCCGCAGTCCGGTGATTTTGCGCCTGTCGATGCTGCCGCCCTCGATCCGCTGGAAATCACCGCGACATTCATCGTCCAGGGCGCGACCGCCACCTCTGCCGCCTACATCACCCAGACCGCCATGGCCGTCTTTGGGTTCCCCACCGCCACGCCGACCGTCCCGCCCTTCCTGGCGACGACCGCTCCGGTCAGTTCCGGCGTGGATTGCATCCACGAAGTCCGTGCCACGGATCGCAACCTCTACCGGATTTCGCTTGTCTACGGCCTCACCGTCGCCGATATTGCCCGCGCCAACAACATCATCAATGTGGATCGGATTTCCATCGGTCAGCAGTTGGTCATTCCGGGCTGCGGAACCACCGGCGCGGTTCCCCCGGCCACCAGTGTGCCTGCCCTGACCCCTGTTCCAGCATCCGGCATCCCGGTCACCTCCGTTGGTGGCTCAATCGCCCCCGGTTCGACCTACACCGTTCAGCAGGGCGACACCCTCTTCGAGATTTCGCTGCGTTCTGGTATTCCGGTCATGAGCATTGCCAACGCCAACAACATTGTCGATATCGACCGGATTTTCCTGAACCAGCAGTTGCTCATCCCGTCGAGCTAAATCGTTCAGCCGACTGAATTTCCAGGGTGGTGAAAGCCACCCTTTTTGTTTGAACGGATCGGAGGAAGTACCCACATCATGGATGAGAAAACCGTCAAGACCGACCTGATCTACGCGGGTCGTTTGTTCAACGTCGAACGCATCGAAGTCTTGCAGCCGGATGGCAAACAGCGCGTTCGTGAATTGATCCGGCATCCCGGCGCGACTGCCCTTGTCGCCATCGACGCTCAGGGCATGATTCTCCTCGTGCGTCAATTCAGGATTGCCTCTGGCCGCGTCATGAAGGAAATCCCTGCCGGCACGCTCAATCCCGCTGAACCGCCCGAAGTCTGCGCTATCCGCGAACTTCAGGAAGAAACCGGCTACAAACCCGGCAAGCTCGACTCCCTCGGCGGCTTCTACGTTGCCCCCGGTTATACCACCGAGTACATCCACCTCTTCCTGGCGACCGACCTGACCGAATCCCGCCTGCCCGGTGATGACGACGAGTTCATCGAAGTGGATCGCGTCTCCCTCGCCGACGCCCTGGCGATGATCGAGCGCGGCGAGATCGTCGATAGCAAAACCATCATCGGCGTCCTCCGCTATGCCCGCCTGATCGGGAAATGACCGATTCGCTTCCTATCGGACTGCCTGGGTCGGGACGGGCCTCTGCCCATCCGCCCCTCTGAAAATCGGTCTGTGTTACCTCAAACATCGATTTCGTAGGGACGGCCTTCTGGCCGTCCGCCGCACTCAAAAACGCCGCCCATCGTAGGGACGCGCAACGGCGCGTCCGGAATTCATCTCTCGGCGACGGCCTGCGGACTCTATCCCCCTGACGACTGCTCCCCCATCACCACCCCGACCCGCTCATACAGCATCTCGCCCACCGCCTGATTGAACGCCGCGCTCGCGTGGGCATCCCGTTCGGAGACAATCCGCTCACGAATCGGCATCGCTTCCGCCGCGTCGAACAGCTTCAGGACGTGAGTCGCATCATACCCCCGCGCCTCGAAAACCTGTGCCGCCCGGTCGATGTACGGGACGCTCCCTACCGGGTCGAGCATGTTCGGGAACAGCACTACGATCAGCCGGATACCATTGGACTCCACCGCGTCGATCAGCCCATTGATCTGCTCGGCATGGATCGCCCACACCGCCGAGTGATCGTACATCGAATACAACCACTGCCAATACGTCAGCGTTCCCCGCTGTTCCGGTTGCAGTCGCCCCGCCAACCGCCAGTAGAGGAAGTTCGCTAGATACGACTCGTTCACCCACTCCGGCACATTCGCCATCGGATTCAACTGCGGGTCTAACCCAATGCTCAGCGCCGCTGTCTCGATGTCATTCAGATAGTATTGCAGGATCACCACATCCGGCGTTCCGAATGGGTACGCCTGCAAGTTCTCCAACTCCTCGACCGTACTCGCCCCCGGTTCGCCCATATTCACCATCGCGAACCCATCGCCGAGTTTCGCCGCCAGCATATCCCCGAACCGATCCGCCGGATTCTCGATTCCCCATCCGGCCGCGAACGAATCCCCCAGCACAGCGATCACCGTCCGGTTTTCCAGATCGGCCGCTGTCCATTCTCGATCCCGGTAGCCCAGGCTGTTCGTCTGCCAGTACCGTGCCATCCAGTTCCGCGAGGCCAGCGTCGGCAGCCCATCCGATTCGGCATACCCATACCGGAAGTACACCTCACCGATTCCCATCAGCAGCAGCACCGTGACATACGTCACCAGCAGTCCGCTGCCCACGCTCCGCAGCCGCGCGCTGAATCGCTGTCGCGCCAACAGTCCAATGCCAACCCCAATGCACACCATCACCACAGCGATAACGACCATAATGCTCCAAACTCAGCGAATCACGAATCTTGACCCCTTTCCCCCTGCATTAGAGCATCTACTGTACTTTGCCTGTATTACTCCCCCTCTCTACGAAGTGGTTCACACTCCGACAGTTTTAAGGGTGTCAGGGAAGTAGGGTAAGAAAAAGAGGGGATCAGGGGTTAAGTGACCGA
>JAEUQZ010000379.1 GCA_016788965.1 Anaerolineae bacterium
GGAATGATCCAGAAGGCAGGGCAGTGGTGTATAGCCCTTGTAAGGTGGCGATGCTACATTCGCCGATGTCATGCTTAGCCTGTGGGCATGGCCGGAGAAACACCCAGGCAGTGCATTTGAAGGGAATGGCTCATGAAAAAAGGGTTTCTTGTTCTGGCTTTGGTGTTGGCGCTGGCGTCGATTACATTCGGCAGCGTGGGCGCCATCACCTATGGAGAGCTGGATGGCAACCGCCACCCGTATGTCGGGTTGATGGTCGCGCAGGATGCGAACGGCGGGGTACTCTGGCGGTGCAGCGGCACGCTGATGTCGCCGACGCTGTTCCTGACCGCGGGACACTGCACAGAAGCACCGGCTGCCCATGTGGAAATCTGGTTCGCAAGCGATGTAGATGCCGGACGACCAGGGAACGGCTATCCGAATAAGGGTGAGGTGGGCGGCACACCGTACACACATCCGCAGTACAATCCCAATGCCTTCGTACTATACGATCTGGGCGTCGTCGTTCTTGATAAGCCAATGCCTATGTCCAAATATGGCGCTCTGCCGAAGCTGAACGTGCTGGACAAGATGGCCCGGCAGCGCGGCTTGCAGGATGTGACCTTCACCGCCGTCGGCTACGGCCTCCAGCGGATCAACCCGGTGTTCGTCGAGTCGGCGCGGGTGCGGATGCTGGCGCGGCCACATCTGATCATGATCAATGTGCCGGGGTTCACCGGGGACTTCTCGATCCTGCTGTCCAACAATGCCTCGACGGGCGGGACCTGCTTCGGCGATTCGGGCGGCCCGAACTTCATCGGCGACTCGAATGTGGTCGGGGGCGTGACCTCCTTCGGCATCAACGGGAACTGCGCCGGGACGGGCGGCGTCTACCGCGTGGATCGCGCGGATGATCTGAACTGGCTGGCGACGTTCGGTCTATACCCCAAATAGGATAGATCGACCAGACTCTGACAGGTCAAAAACCCTCGCCGCTCGGCGGGGGTTTTTGTTTTGATGGGCAGCCATCAGCCGGGCGGGGGCACGGCGTGGGGCAAGGGCTGGCCGGAGACGCCGGCAATGAGGTTCTCGGCGGCCATGCGGGCCATGTGATCGCGGGTGCGGCGGCTGGCGCTGCCGATGTGGGGGACGACGACCGCATTGGGCAGGCTGAGCAGCGGGTGATCGGCGGGGAGCGGCTCCGGGTCGGTGACATCCAGGGCGGCCCCGGCGATGACCCCGTTCCGCAGCGCCTCGATGAGCGCGGGCTGATCGACCACGCCGCCGCGCGAGGTGTTCACCAGGATGGCGGAGGGCTTCATCTGTTTGAGCGCAGCCGCGTCGATGAGGTGGCGGGTCTGCGGGTTGAGGGGGACATGAATGGTGAGGTAATCCGACTGGCGCAGGAGTTCATCGAAGCTGACGAGTTCGACGCCCAGCTTGAGCGCATCCTCCGGGGAGGCGTCTGGGCTGCAAGCGATCAGGCGCAGGTCGAAGCCGCGGGCGCGGCGGGCGACGGCCTGCCCGATCCGCCCCAGGCCGAGGATGCCGAGGGTCGCGCCGCTCAGATCACCGCCGAGGAGGGCCATCGGTTCCCAGGTTATCCAGCGGCCGGCGCGGATGTACTCGATGCCTTCGACGAGGCGGCGGGCGGCGCAGAGCAGCAGGGCAAAGGCGAGATCGGCGGTGGCGTCGGTGAGGACGCCGGGGGTATTGCCGATGGGGATGCCGCGGGCGTGGGCGGCGCGGACATCGATGTTGTCGTAGCCGACGGCCATCTGGCTGATGACCTTCAACTGCGGCCCAGCGGAGTCGATGAGGGCGGCGTCGATGCGGTCATTGAGCGTGCAGAGCAGGCCGTCTTTGCCGCGCAGCCGCTCCTGGAGGACTTGGTAGGGGGGCGGCATGACCTCCGGCCAGATGTCGGCCTCACAGTGGGCGCGGACGAGGCTGAGGCCAGCTTCAGGGATCACACGGCTGACGAAGACGCTGGGGCGCATGGGTTGGTCTCCATATAGTTATCAGTTGATAGTTTATAGTTGATAGAAAAATACAGGTAGCTATTAGCTGATAGCTTATAGCTTTTAGCCATACAAAATGCTTCAGGCAGCGGCGATGAGAAATCTGATAAGAATGATAAGAATGAGAATGTGAGAATCTTGAGAATAGCTGATAGCCAGAGAAGACCAATTGTCGGAAATGTCGTCAGTGTCGTCAGTGTCGGACGGACAAATTGGCACAAATGGCATAAATGGCGGCAGCGGCAGAACGGCGATTGTGTGCCAGAAGTCTTGCATGTAAGCATGTGGATTGCCAGAAATGCTGCAAATACGCCGCCAGACACTAAAGTGATCCGGCTGTCGAAAGACCATGTCCACTAAAGGGACAAAAGACAGGGATCGCTCATCTCCCGATCTCGCCTGCGTGGGCATTCTTGTTGCGGCAATTGCGGCAATTGCGGCAGTTGCGGAACGGCGATTGTGTGCCAGATGGTGGCGGCGAAACAGGCGCAACGGCCTCATTTTGTGACAGTTCCCCATCCGCTGGACTGATCTTCACGGGAAGAATGCCCGATTTTGTGGCGGAAATGGCGGCAATGCCTGACACGCCACCCACGCCATTTTGTGTCAGGAGATCGCAGCCTCCGGTTCGGCTCACAGGGCGAAATGCTGCAAAAACCGCATATGCTGCGAATGCAAATCGGCGAAAAGTTGCAAATGTTGAAAATGTTGCAGTTGCAACTGCGTGAAATTTGCAACAACGATGGGATGCGATTATTGCAATCGATAGGTTGTGAAAGTGCGGCGGAAGAAGTTTATAGTTAATAGTTGATAGTTTATAGAGAAATACGGCTCATGCCCGTCTTCTCTACGCATCCCTACGATAGCACAAAATGAGGCGGAAAGGGTGACATTTTGGAAAACCATTTGGTGTCTCATGAATGCTTACATAACGCTTCTCTCAAGGTTGGGGAAAGCAAACGATAGGGATTGGGGATCGGGGATCAGGAAAGAAAGGGGATGCGGCAAAAAGGCGGCGCTGCGACAATTCCGTAAGCTTGCATCAGGACGCTGCGTCCAGATTTGAGCAGAATGAACCAGTTGCCACCGCAACCAATTGGTGAATAGTGTGTTAGCGTTGACCTTTGCCCTATAGCCAAAATCGAAAAATGGCTGTATCTTGTTCATATTGACATTCCCGTAGCCGGGGGATACAATGCTCCCAACTTGAGGGCCTATAGCTCAGTTGGGAGAGCGCTTCAATGGCATTGAAGAGGTCAAGGGTTCGAGTCCCTTTAGGTCCACACGCAGCCTCCCTTTGACCCCTGAAACGCTTTTTGAGGAAGTTCCCTGGTGGTAAACATTTGATCCGCGAGGGGATTTTTTATTTCCGGGTAAAGCCCCGCTGGGTTGTCCGGTCGGGGAAGCGAGAAAGGGACCTGTTGTGGCGAAGTCAAAGCGTAACCCCCTGGAGAACCTGAGTTCCCGGCTGCGTGGACTGCTTGAAGAAGTCGAGCGCCTGCTCAATCCCCCACAGCCCAAACGCGCCCGCGTTCCCGTTCCGGTGCGCGTGCGCCCGGAACCGCGCCGGTCTCCTTACGGGCGCTGACTCCACGACGCTGCCTTTTCGACAACTAGATCCAACCGAATGCTCCGCGCGGCCGGTCGTTTGAACCTGCCGCGTATCGTCTGTGCTGAACATGAAACGGGGGCGGCCTGGAACATCCAGACCGCCCCCGCGCGTTTGATGCGGTAGGATCAGCTACTCGACGATCACCGCCGTGCCGCTGGCGCTGACCATCAACATGCTCCCCTGACCGACGGTCTCGTAATCCAGGTCGATGCCGATGATGGCATTCGCGCCCATCTGCCGCGCCTGCTCGGTCATTTCCTCCATGGCGATGCGCTTGGCTTCGACGAGCGACTGCTCGTAAGCCGAGGCGCGCCCGCCGACAATATCGGTGATGCTCGCCATGAAGTCGCGGATGATGTTCGCGCCCATGATCGTCTCGCCGCTGACGACGCCGAGGTACTTGCTGACCTTCATCCCGTCGAGCGTGCTGGTGGTGGTCATCAACATGATAATCTATTCTCCTTGGGGTTCGTGACTCAATGCCTGTTTATCAATACGGCCAACCGCGCCACAAAGTTACCCAAGATAGATTAACCGCGCTTCAAAGACGACCGGAACCCCCCGCGATTGGGGGCGGCTCTAGCAGCTTCCCTGCGTCCGCACGAAGTCGGCGCTGACCCAGCCCTGGGTATCCTTCCAGATGATGCGATACCAGCCGGTAGTCTTCTCGGTGACAGTCCAGGTGGTGTTGTAGGGCAGCCGCGTCAGAATCTTGCTGGTGGTATTGGACTCTTCGCGCAGGCGGACGATCTTGGTGGTCGTCACCTTGCAGGCATTCAGCGCGGTGCTGGGGCCAACCGGAGCCGCTGGCGTCCCGGCCACAGGCGTCCCGCTGGCCGGTGTCCCGGCGGCAGCCGTCGGCTGCGGCGCGGAGACGGCCGGGGCGCTGTTGGTCAGCAGCACCGTTCCGGCAGTCGAGACGGAGCCGCAGGTATAGCCGCCGTCGCTGGTGGCGGTAAGCTGTACCAGTTGGCGCGGTGACTGGTTGGCGTCCAGGAAGAACATCGGGCCGCTGCCCTGCAAGCAGACCTTGATGGCGTTGTTGAAGACCGTCTGGGTCGCCCCGGAGGCCTGGATCGCAAAGACATCGACCGCCTGGGTGATGCCCAGGTTGATGGCCTGCTGGTTGCCGATCTGGGCGGAATTCACCAGGTAGGTTCCATTCTGCACCAGAAACTTGCAGTAGACGCCGCCGCTGCTGACCGTCCCGAAGGG
>JAEUQZ010000037.1 GCA_016788965.1 Anaerolineae bacterium
GGTGTCCAGGCCGAGGATGACTCCGTCGTGGCCGGGGATGATCTCGGCAAGCTGGTCGGCGGTATACGGATGCGAGGGGGCGCGCAGGTCGAGTTCGCAGCCGTGCAGCCGGAGATAATCGTGGTGTTCGCCAGGGGTGTTGGCGAAGGAACGGGCGGTGACAAGAATGTTGAAGATCATGATTGACTCGCTGTGCAAGAAATTGATCTCATCTGCAAGGAATTACGCAAGCAGCGCATCAACCTGCCGACGAGAGTTTCTCCATAGGATAACGCCGAGGGTCGGCTGCCCGCAATGTGCCAAAGGCATCCAACGCCTTTCGGTATGAAAGAAATTCAAAGCGAACGTAAATTCTCGCAGGTGAATTGGACAAAGCGGGGCAGCGCGTTATAATCGGTCATAACCATCTTCGCAAGATTTTGAGGGGTGGTTCCAACGCATCGCCGCGAGCATTGAAGGAGGTGACGGATTTCCTCGAATCCAACACGAATGTCCGCTGACCCTGTGCGCTTTCAACAAATAGATCATGAGGGAAAGAACATGAAGAAACTCCTGTTGATCCTGGTGGTATCGGTGCTGGCGCTGAGCCTGATGCCGGTCGCCGCGCAGGATTCACCCTTTGCAGGCCAGAAAGTGGTCGTCGTCACTCAGGAAGGGTCGGCCATCGGTGGCCCGGCTGAGAAGTACGGCGCCGAGTGGGCAGCCAAGACCGGCGCGACCGTCGAGGTGCAGCGCTTCGCCTTCGGCGATCTGTATCCGAAGATCATCACCGCCCTGCAGACCGGCACGGGCGAATTCGACGTGATGATTTACGCTTCGGCGTGGATGGGTGACATCGCCGGCGGCGGCTATGTGCTGCCGGTTCCCGATGCCGTCAAGGAAGCGATTGACTGGAACGATGTGCTGCCGCTGTACCGCGAACGCATCGCCGACTGGGGCGGGACAACCTACGCGGTTCCGTTCGATGGCGACAGCCACATGATGTACTACCGCAAAGACCTGGTCAACCCGAACAGCATGTACGCGGCTGAATTCCAGGAAAAGTACGGTTTCGCGCTGGATGAACCGCAGACCTGGTCGCAGTACAAGGCCATGGCGGAATTCTTCCAGGGCCGCGAAGTGGATACCGCTGGCGTGACGGCCCCGATCTACGGCGTGGCGGAAGCGCTGCGTAAGAATGCCCAGAGTTACTGGTTCCTGATGAGCCGCACGGGTGGTTACGCCAAGGTTCCGGGCGATCCGTTCTTCTTCTTCGATGAGAACATGACCCCGCTGGTCAACACCCCCGGCTGGGTGCAGGGTCTCCAGGACTGGATCGACATTTACAACTGCTGCGCCGCGCCGGACATGATCAACTTCGACGTGGTGAATGTGCGCGCGCTATTCCCGGCCGGCCAGACCGTGTTCGGCCTGGACTGGGGCGATGTCGGCCCGATCACGGTTGATCCGAATTCGTCGGTGGTGCAGGGTCTGGCGGGCTTCGGCGTGCTGCCGGGCGCGGAACGGTACTGGGATCGCGCGACGAGCGCGTGGGTCGATGCTGAAGGCGGCGTCAACAAGGCTCCGTTCATCGCCTTCGGCGGCTGGGTGATCTCGGTGGCGGCGGATTCGGATGTCGCGGATGCGGCCTTCGATTACGTCACGTATCTGTCCGGCAAGGATCTGGCGGGCGTTCTGGCGACCACGGGCGGCACGGGCGTGAACCCGCTGCGCCAGAGCCAGTTCGACAACCTGGATCTGTGGATCAACGCCGGCTTCGATGAAGAATCGGCCAAGGATTACCTGGCGGCGGTTCTGGACACGATCAACGACCCGAACAACATCGTTGACCTGCGTATCCCCGGCGCATCCGAATACTTCAATGCGCTGGATCAGGGCATCGCCAAGGCGATCACGGGTGAACTTGACCCGCAGGCTGCGCTGGACGAAGTGGCAGCGGCGTGGGACGCGATCACCGAACGTCTGGGACGCGACAGCCAGCTCCAACGGTATAAGGAATCGCTGGGCATCGAGTAGATTGCCCACTGACGGGCTGGCGGTGACAGTGCAATTTAAGAAGAATGGCGCGGAAATCCAGCAGGTCGCCGGACACTAAAGTGTCTGGCTGCCGAAAAACCATGTCCACTAAAGGGACAGGGCCAAGCGCGATACTGGCAGCCATTCGTTAAAGAGCACGACCGTCAGTCCACCTGTCGTTCAACGGGGGCGCTGCCTTGCGCGATGCCCCCGTTGAGCGTACAGGCGAAAAAGTAATGGTACGTTGTTTTCATTGAGGGCTTTTGATTTTGGCTACTCAGACTGCGCTCAAACCCCTGCCCCCTGATCTGGATAAAATCTCCGAATCCGGAGAAGACCGCATCTTCAAGCGGGTCTTCCTGTCGCCAGCGGTGGCGGTGCTGCTGCTGCTGTCGATTTTCCCGCTGCTGTGGTCGCTGGGGGTCAGTTTCACGACCTGCCAGCGAACCGCGACGGGAGGCAACGAGCAGGCGCAGACAGCCCTGGGCAACGCGCTGTGCCTGGGCAACCCGGCGGAAGTCTCGCTCCGCAATTATGAGCGCGTCCCGACCGATGGGCGTCTGCTGACGGCGATCCGCAACACGCTGTTCTACGTCGTGTTCGGCGTGGCGGTGCAGTACGGCATGGGGCTGGGACTGGCGATGCTGCTGAACCAGGAATTCGTGGGACGGCGGTTCTTCCGGCTGGTGTTCCTGCTGCCGATGATGCTGACGCCGGTCGCGGCCGGGTACGTGGGGCGGATGATGTTCGACTCCGGCCTGTCGCCGCTGGCGCAGCTTCAACGCACCATTGGCACGTTCCTATCGGGCATCGTGGGGACAAAGGTGACGGTCTCGATCCCGTTCATCACTGATCCGGGCGTCGCGCCGATCACGATGGTGCTGATCGACTCGTGGCAGTGGATTCCGTTCATGACGCTGCTGCTGCTGGCGGGGATGCAGGCTATCCCGGATGAAATCTACGAGGCGGCGCGGGTGGACGGGGCGAATGCGCGGCAGTTGTTCTGGCGGATCACCTTCCCGATCCTGCTGCCGATCTCGCTGACGGCGATCCTGATCCGCAGCCTGGAGATGTTCAAGCTGGTGGACATCATCAATGTGGTGACGGGCGGCGGGCCGGGAACCTCGACCGAGTCGATGGTGATGTATATCTACGATACGGCACTGAGTTTCGGCAATTATGGTTATGCGGCGGCGATGGGCTATGTGCTGCTGGTGATGGTGATCGTGTTTGCCACGGTGTTCCTCGCCATCTCGCGCCGAGTGACCAAGCAGCAGTTGGGGACGTAACGCTCATGAAGAAACGTTCTCGCACCGGAAGTTTCATTCTGTACACCCTGTTGAGCATCTGGGCGCTGATCTGCATTTTCCCGTTCTACTGGATGTTCACGACTTCGTTCAAGCGGCCGCTGGATGTGAACCGCGTGCCGCGCTACATCCCGTTCGTGGATTACCAGCCGGTGCTGGATCACTGGAAGTTCCTGCTGGTGGATGAGCAGTCCAAGACGGTGCGCTACTTCCGCAACAGCCTGATCGCGGCGTCGGCATCGTGCGTGCTGTCGGTAGTGATCGGGTCGATGGCGGGGTACGGGCTGTCCCGGTTCCGGTACAACTGGCGGCGGATCGGCTGGAAGAACGACAACATCGCCTTCTGGATCATCTCGCAGCGGTTCCTGCCGCCGGCGGCGGTGGTGATTCCGTTCCTGTTGTTCTTCAACTTCTTCCGGTTGATCGACACGCATGGGGGGTTGATCCTGGCGTATACGATGTTCAACCTGCCCTTCTCGGTGTGGATCATGCGGGACTTCTTCAACAGCCTGCCCATCGACCTGGAAGAGAGCGCCCGCGTGGACGGGGCGACGCGCTGGCAGACCTTCGTGCGGATCGTGCTGCCGCTGGCGGCTCCGGGACTGGTGACGGTGGCGCTGTTCTCGTTCATCTTCGCCTGGAACGAGTTCCTGTTCGCGCTGATGCTGACGAACTTCGAGGCGATCACGATGCCGGTGTATCTGGCGGGTATGAAGAGTACCAAGGGCATCGACTGGTGGTATATCTCGGCGCTGACGCTCATCATGGTGACGCCGGTGATGCTGATCGGATTGTTCCTGCAACGCTATATCGTGCGCGGTCTGGCGGCGGGGGCGTTGAAGGGGTAGACGAAATTCCACGGCTCGTTAGGAAGCGGGAAGCCAAGCGGTTTCCCGCTTTTGATTCGCCCTCACCCCCTGCCCCTCTCCCGAACGCGGAGTACCGCTGGGAGAGGGGGAAGCAGACGGGATGCGATCCTTGAAAGTGATGCCTATGTCGCTGCCGGGCGGGGTTGGTGCGGGAGCGCTCCGTCGCGGCGGATGGCCCACCAGGCGACCAGCAGGCCGCCGATGGTCAGCGTGGCGAGGAGCAGCATCACCATCAACAGGCCGGGGAGCGCCCCGGCGTGGGCATCCTGCGTCCAGCCCGTCAGCGGCAGCGAAAGCTGGTAGAGCGGGGCTGTGCCGCTGTCGGCCAGTCCCAGGTAGGGGAAGCGCAGCACCCGCCAGGAGGGAGCCGCGCCGACCTCATAGCGGGTGAAGGCGGCGAACAGCGCCACGGGCATGAAACGGACGATCATGGCGGCGATCATCGCCAGCCAGCCGCGCCGCACCAGGGCGCTGGCGGCCAATCCGACGGCGGTGCAGGCGAACACTTCGAGGATGGTCAGCACGACGGTCATGACCACGGCCAGCAGCGCTGCCCAGGGAACCCATTCCACGCCGGTTGGCGCGCCATAGCCGGGGTAGCTGGTGACACTGTTGCCGGCGCGCCAGGCAAAGCGATTCACCAGTGCCAGGGTGAAGATCGGGATCATCACCAACCGGACTGTGCCCAGCAGGAGAATCCATGGGGCGGAGACGCGCAGCACGCCTTCCCATTTGCCCAGGAGGATATGGCGGGCGCTGACCCCGGTCAGGATGAGCGTGTCCCAGGTCTGGCCGACATGCTCACGGCTGATGGCATTGGCTCCGGCGGCGACGCAGCGGGCGGCCGTCAGCGCGTGGACGATCCAGATGGTGAAGAGCGCCAGCTCGCGCGTCGGGCTGGCGATGTCGCGGAGCGTCAGGGCGACGCCCCCCAGTATCAGCCCGATCAGCAGCATGCCCAGCGGCCAGTAGCGCCGCATCAAAGCCGGGATGCTGCGGGCCTGATACAGGCACTCCTGCCACAGGATCGGATTGGCCGTTACCGTTCGTCCAAATGAAATTCCTCCAACGGCCATAGGTCACTCAGCCTCCCCGCAAAGCGGCTATCCCTTCAAAAGCGCTTCGACTTCGGCACGGCGCGGCATACTCGGCGCTGTGCCGGGTTTGGTGACACTCAGAGCGGCGGTGGCGTTGGCGAAGCGGATGGCTTCTTCGAGCGGTTTGCCTTCGCCGAGCGCAACGGCGAAACCGCCGTTAAAGGCATCGCCCGCGCCGGTGGTATCGACGGCAGTGACTTTGAAGGCCGGGATGATGGTCGAGGTGGTCGGCGAGACCCACTGCGCTCCGCCTGCCCCGATGGTGACGACGGCAGCCTGGCCTTCGCGGGTGAGGAGCGAGCGGGCGGCTTTCTCGTAATCGCCGCTGATGCCGCTGAGGATTTCCAATTCGGTCTCGTTGGGGGTGAGGTAGTCGGCCAGCGCGACCGTCTCGCGCGGGAGTTTGCCCGCCGGGGCGGGATTCAGAATGGTGCGGACGCCCCGCGTTTTGGCGACCTTCATGGCGTAATCGACCATATCGTAGTTGATCTCAAGCTGGGTGATGACGACATCGGCGGCGGCGATCACGTCAGTGGCGCGGTCGATGTCGGCGGCGGTCATGTGGAGGTTGGCGCCGAGGACGACGATGATGCTGTTCTCGCCGCTGTCATCGACCCAGATGGGGGCGACACCGGTGGCGTTTTCCGGATCGCGGGCGACAAAATCGGTGTGGATGCCTTCCTGCTTCCAGAAGCTCAAGGCGGCTTCGGCAAAGACATCGTTACCAACGCGCCCGATAAAGGTGACATCCGCGCCGAGGCGGGCGGCAGCCACGGCCTGATTGGAGCCTTTGCCGCCGGGGCCGGTCACGAACTTGCGGCCGGGGAGGGTTTCGCCGGGCTTGGGCATCCGCTCGGCGTAGGCGGTGAGGTCCATATTGAAGCTGCCGACAATAACAATCTTGGCTGCCATGAGGTGTGATCCTTAATCGAAAAGCTGAACTTACCCTATTGCAGGCCATTATATCGCGCATTTGCTGAAGGGGGTTGGCAGGTGGCACAATTCCAGCTCAGAGGAACTTTCTTCGCTAGAATGCTTTGCGGCAAGGAGCGTGAAAATGGACATCCGCTTTGATGGAAAACGCGCGTTGGTGACGGGCGCGGGCAAGGGCATTGGCCGCGAGATCGTCAAGCTGCTGACGGAGTGCGGCGCGGCAGTGGTGGCGGTGAGCCGGACGCAGGCCGATCTGGACAGCCTGAAGGCCGAGACGGGCTGCGAGGTGATCCTGGCCGATCTGACGCAGACGGAAGAGGCTCGCCGCGCGGCCACGTCCGCCGGGGCCATCGATCTGCTGGTCAATAATGCGGGCATCGCTGTGATCCAGCCGTTCCTGGAGGCTTCGGTCGAAGGGTGGGATGAGACGATGGCCGTCAATCTGCGCTCGGCATTCCTGATTAGCCAGATCGTGGCGCTGGGGATGGTGGAGCGCGGCAAAGGCGGCGCGATTGTAAACGTCTCCAGCCAGGCGAGCATGGCGGCGATCCACGGACATGCGGCCTATGGCGCGTCGAAGGCCGGGCTGGATCATCTGACGCGGGTGATGGCGCTGGAATTGGGGCCGCACCAGATCAGATGCAATGCAGTCAATCCGACCGTCATACTCACACCGATGGGCGAGAAAGTATGGGGCGATCCGGTCAAGAGCGCCCCGATGATCGCCAGGATTCCGCTGGGGCGCTTCGGCTATCCGAACCATGTGGCGCAGGCGGTGGCGTATCTGCTGAGCGATCAGGCGGATATGATCACCGGCGCGACGCTGCCGGTGGATGGGGGCTATCTGGTAGGGTGAACTCCTAGTTCACGTCCCACAAGCTCTCGTGTTTTGGGTTGCAAAACACGAGAGTTTTTCATTTTGGGTTCTACAATGGATATTCTTAAGATCACATACCTAAGAATTGGGGGGTGAGTTAAACAGGCCACAGCGATATATTAATTATAGGATAGGCCTAGATATGGGAGAAAAGACCCCATGCTAGATGTCATCGCAAACTGGATCGCACACTTGATTATGTGGTTCAACGGGGACTGGCAGCCTGACAGTACGGCCTTGATGGCCTTGGCTGTACTGGGGCTGGTAGTCCTGGGTTTGTTATGGGTTATCTGGAAGGCTATGACGCGCCCGATCATACAGCTTGCGCCCATGCCACCACCGCCCATTGAGCAACCCATTCCATGGATTGCGATTGTGGTGCTGCTCTCGGTGATGTGCGGTGTAATCGGGATTATCTGGTTTATGCCACAAGTTTAGAGGAGAGGATAGAGGCTCCAACCCGGAGCCGCCGGTCAGACCGGAGAGAGGTCGTCTCGTGAAGACCTTGTTGGGGTGTGCGGGATTTTTCGTAATTTCGATCTTTGTTGTTTTAGTCGCAATGGCACTCCCCCGCGTGCCACGTCAGCTGACACGTCTCTACACTGACGAAGCCAATTGGGTTCTCCAGCAGGCACAGGCCAAGCTCGACCTGGCGGAAGCAGTGCGATCTCCTGAAGGAATCGCGCGGCTGAACGCAGAATGGTACGAGCAGGAACGTCAGGCGACAGAACTCAAGAAATTCGGTGTCATTGGCGTCACTGCGGTGCTGCCCGTGTCGTTGGCAATCGTGGGACTGTACTTCCTCCTCTATCGTCCCATTAAACGTGAGGGTGATCGACTCAAAGCTGAATTTGAACAGGCCCGGCGGGAACGCGATGATGAGAGACTCAAACGAAATGCGGCCTGGGACCCGGTACAGCGTATGAGTGCTCGTTCACCGTTTTCTGAAGCGACTCAGAAAATCGCTCGGATCGAGATTACACAGCCGAAGGACAAAACACCCAAGCGTCCGGATAGTCTGCCACGCTAACGGAGTGTCAACATGCACCAACCAATGCGCTGGCTCATGTATATCGTTGTCCTGATCGGGTTTGCCGCCTGTAGGCCGGAAGACAGCGGTTCGCGGCAAACCCTGGTCAATGCCAACGCGACCGATGCGGCGGCAGAGCGAACGTTAGAAGCGGCTTATACCGCTCGCGCTGACCAGTGGTCTGGCAGTCAAGCCACCCGTGATGCACAAATGCAGGATTTGAATGCATCGCTACGGAGGACGGGGCAGGATACACTCGTCCTCACGCCAGTGATGCTCCTGTTCCTGCTCGTTGCAGCCGTGTTGGGATATTTCAACTATCACAGGTGGAAGACAGAAATAATCAAGAAGACTGATGCCTTCAAGAAAGAGTCCGAACAGGCGAAGAAGGATCGCCCACCCGCCGATTGGTGGAACAAGATGCAATGAGGAGAAACGGCAGAAGAACTCAGGCGCTGTGACGACGGCGTGAACGCTCTTTGGCGTAGTTCATGTATTGGCGCTGCTGATCCACCTGCACAGCGGCATAAGCCTGGGCATGACGATAAACCTCAGCAGAAGCCGCATACTCGGCTTTACGCTTTAGATGTTCCATCATGTCCTGAGCTTGTAGAACGCGCTGACTGCGATTGTACAACTGACCGCGTACCGCCCAAAAGAGGGAAGACGCCACTACCCCGCCCAGTCCAAACAACACGATGAAGCCTGACATGAACGCAGCATCATTACGGAGTGAAGCCGCTGCTGGCAGGGGCTGCGCGGTCGGAGTCTCGGTACGTTGACTGGTGAGGAGAGCGGCACTGATGAATACAGCGAAGGCGACAATGATGAGGGCAAACAAGGCAATCAGGGGAACTGGATTCGACCCGCGATTGGTGGAAGGATGATTCATATGGATTTGATGAGCGCCCATCATAGATTAGAACCCTGTTAGTAGACTAGCACAAGAACCTTGCTGGTTCCATAAAGGCTTGGGTTAGAACCGGTTTGAAGATGGTATGTGGTCAGGTGGTAGTGCTGGCTGGAATGCTTTTTCAGACATCAACACGAGAAAAGTATAGCAATTTTGTTCTAAACCCTATTATGGTACTTTTTTCCTATAAGTCAAGACTCAATAGTCTATCGTCACTGGCGGCAAAGTCAAGCCATTTTGGACGGTGTTGCGAGATTGTAAGTCGAGGCAGTCGCGCAACCGAACAGATCAACTGGGGAAAATCTCGCGGACGGGGAGCGTGAAGTCGGGCAGCACCGTCCCACCGTCGAGGATATCGGATTCGGTCAGCACATCCAGCTTGCCGGGTCGATGCACCTCGACCTCGCGCTTCTCGGTCAGGATCAGCCAGACCATCCCGGCCCCATTCGCCAGATAGTAATCGGCTTTTTCGCGCATGGCCTTGTAGCTGTCATCAGGGGATTTGACCTCGATGGCGAGGTCTGGCATTTGGGGAACCGCGCCGCGTTCGACAATCGGACGTGAGGCATCCGCAAAGTAGGAAATGTCGGGTTGGCGGGAGTTGTGGTCGTCACCGGGCATCCGGTTGCGGATTTCGGCTCCTACACGGCCACGTCCGGTCTGTTTGACGAACGACCAGAGCAAGGCGATCAGGTTGGCGACGATCAGGCCGTGCAGTTCGGTGGGCATGGCTTTCTCGATGATCTCCCCATGAATCAACTCGAAGCGACCATCCCGGTTTTCAGGCTGTGCCATGAAGGTCTCGAATTCTCGGATGGTTGCCAGATCGATCCGCAGCGCCATGAACCCAGTCTCCCTACTCGCTCGGCGGGAAAATCTCGCGGACGGGGAGTGTGAAGCCGGTCAGCACCGTCCCGCCGTCGAGGGTGTCGGTGATCGAGAGTTCGCGCACATCGGCGTCGGGGATATAGACTTCGACCCGCTGGTCATCAGGGAACACCAACCAAACCATCTTTGTGCCGAAGCGCAGGTAATCCTCGGCTTTCAAGCGCAGTTCTCGTTTGCTGTCGGTGGGCGACTTGACCTCGACAGCCAGATCAGGCGGGCCATCCACCTTCCCTGCCGGTTCCTGGGGAAGTCTGATTTTGGAGATGTAGCCCACATCGGGCATGAATTCATAATCCGGCGAGAGGATGTAGCTGCCGTCGGCGCCGGTGACGTAGCCGAGCGATTCAGCGAAGGTGTCGAGAAAGCGGGCAATCCGAACGGCAATCCGGGAGGGGGTGAAGCTCGCCACTTTTTCGACAATCTCCCCGTCGATCAACTCGAACAGACGGTTCTTGTTCTCCGGCAGTTCGGTGAAGCGTGTGAACTCGGCAATGGTGTAGCGTTTTTCCTGAACAACCATGGATGATGCTCGAACCTCCGTCAGGCCGGGAAAATCTCGCGGACGGGGAGCGTGAAGCCAGGCAGCACCGCGCCACCATCGAGGATGTCGGATTCGGTGAACAGGCGGCTTTCGATGACGCGATCCGGGTTGAGCGTCATCACATAGACCCGGCGGTCGGCGGCATAGACCGCCCAGACGATCTGTGTGCCCGCATGGAGATACTCCGCGGCTTTCCTGAAGATGTCTTCGTCTTCGGAGACGACTTCAACGGCGAGGTCGGGAGCCACTGTAAAGTAGGTTCCAGCCAAGCTGGTCGAAGTCCGTTTCGAGATGAAAGCGACATCAGGCTGCCGATAACTGCGAGTACCGACTTTGAACCCGGCATCTGGGGTTGTGACCATGCCGAGATTACGGGGTATCACGAATGCATTCAGGAAGTAGATCAGCCGCCCGGTGATTACGCTATTGATCGCGCTTGAAGGCCCCACGTCAACAATTACCCCTTCGTCCAGTTCAAAGCGTCTATCGGCGTTTTCGGGGAGGTTGATGATTTCCCAGAACTCGTCGAAGGAATAGAGTTTCTCACGGAGCGTCATCGGTTCTACTCCAATCCCACTTCGCCGTTTATTATAGCATCCCCTATCACTTCTCGACCCACGCGCCCTGGGGGAGCATCTCGCCGGCGCGGATGGGCACGTTGAGGCGGTTCTCGGCAGGTGTGACCGGGCAGGACCAATCCGGGCCATAGGCGCAGTAGGGGTTATAGGCGACGTTGAAATCGATGTGGAAGCGGTCATCGCCGAGGTACTCCGGCTCGATGTAGCGCCCGGCGGGATAGGTTTCGATGCCGGCGCCGGCATCGACGAAGGGCAGGAAGAAGCCGTAATCGGCTTCGTAGAGCGTCAAGCGGACGGTCTGACCCTCGACGGCGAAGGTGAACTGGCCGTAGCGTTTGTACTGGCGGATATCGCCGGTGGTGGTCTGGATGGCGACGAACTGGCCGTTGTTGAAGGCTTCGACCTTCACATCAGCGAAGTCCAGCACGGGGTTGTAGTCGTAGTAGCGCAGCCCGGTGAAGCCTGCCTGCTGCTCCGGGGTGAGCGGCGACTGGGGATGCTTCCTGAAGAAGTCATCTTTCTGGCGGCGTTCGAGTGCCAGCTTAGGGTTGTCCATAGGGTAATCCTCGATGTGGTCTGATGGCCTCTATACGGGCGAGGCCCAAGCCCATATAACAAGTATGATGCCACGAGTGGATGAGGAGCGCATGATGATCGACCTTTCGCCGGACGAATTCCGCCGCCTGGGCTACCGCGCCATCGATCTGCTGGCCGAGCAGATGGCGCGGATTGGTGATCTACCGACACGCCAGCCTGTGCCCGCCGAGCATCGGGAGCGGCTGCTGCGCCAACCGCTGCCGGAGACTCCCAGCGATCCCGATGCGCTGCTGGAACGCTTCCGGCAGGATATCCTGCCCTACCCGATGGGCAATGCCAGCCCGCGCTTCTTCGCCTGGGTGAATTCACCGCCCGCGCCGCTGGCGGTGATTGCCGACCTGCTGGCGGCGGGTTTCGATCCCAGCGTGGCGGGTGGCGATCACGCGGCGGTGTACGTCGAACACGCGGTGTTGAACTGGCTGAAGACCATCATGGGCTATCCGACCGAGGCGGGCGGCGTGCTGGTCAGCGGTGGGAGCGTCGCCAATCTGGTGGCGCTGGCGGTGATGCGCCACGTCCGCACCGCCGGATCGATCCGGGCGCGGGGCTTCCAGGATCAGGCGCGTCCGATGGTGGTCTACACCTCGACGCAGGGGCATAGCTGCCTGCAAAAAGCCGTCGAACTGCTGGGCATCGGCCACGACCATCTGCGGAAAATCCCGGTGGATGCCGACTACTGCATGGAAGTGGACGCGCTGCGCCAGCAGATCACAGCCGACCGCGCCCTGGGGCTGGAACCGGTCTGCGTGGCAGCCAGCGCCGGGACGGTCAACACCGGGGCAGTCGATCCGCTGGCGGAACTGGCCGATCTGTGCGAGGCCGAAAAGCTGTGGTTCCATGTGGATGGAGCCTATGGCGGCTTCGGCATCCTCTCGGAGCAGGCCGGGGCGCTCTACGCCGGGATCGAGCGGGCAGATTCCATCGCCATCGATCCGCACAAGTGGCTGTACGTCCCGGTCGAATGCGGCTGCACGCTGGTGCGCGACGCTCAAGCGATGCGCGACAGCTTCAGCGTGATGCCACCTTATCTGCGGGATGATGCGGCGCTGCCCTGGTTCAGCGAGTACACGATTCAGCAGACGCGCGGCTTCAAGGCGCTCAAGCTGTGGATGGTCATGCAGCAGATCGGCATCACGGGCTATCAAGAACTCATCAGCCGGGACATTGCCCTGGCGCGGACGCTCCAGCAGAAAATCCAGGCCAGGCCGGAGTTCGAGTTAGTAGCCGCCGGGCCGCTGAGCATCACCTGTTTCCGGTTGGCTCCAGCCGGGATGAGCGAAGCCGACCGCAACGCGCTCAACAAAGCTGCTGTGGGGATCGTCCAGCGCAGCGGCGAGGCGTTCCTGACTTCGACCGAACTGGATGGGAAGGTGGTGCTGCGGGTTTGCATCGTCAACTTCCGCACCACCGAGGCCGATCTCGACCGCCTGCTGGATGCGATCCAGCAGGCCGGTGAGCAGGGGCGGAGTTCCAGGCAAGATTGAGGCGAACTACGCCTTGCCGCTCCAGCGCACGACGGGCGGCGAGGTGGGGCCGTCGCTGCCACCTTCCGGCTCGATGGTGACGCCCATAGCGTCGAACGACCCTTCCAGCAGCGCCGCGTCGAAGATCAGCACACCGCTGCCATCCGGGTTCACCTGGAACGTGCCGATGCTCTGGACGGTTGAGCCGCGCCTCACCCAGCCCTGGAAGACACGCCCGGCTTCGACCGCCGGGAATTGGCTCACGGTCAGCACGGCGCGGCCATCGTTGGGCGTCCACAGGACAGTGGCGGTCGCGCCGGTGGCCTGTCCGTTGTCGGCGCTCGGCAGCGAGAGGGAACGGGCATTTTTCTGCTCGGCCTGATTGAGGCGGTCGATCCAATAGAGGTTGTTCACCACGAAGATCAGCGCCAGGACGGCCGCGGCGGCCAGCCACCAACTGCGCCGATTCGTCCGGCGGGGAGCCGACACGCGCTGCATCAACCCGTCCAGCACGGCAGCCGGAGGTTCCACCTGGGGAACGGCCCGCGCCAGGCCGATCAGCGACGCCTGAAACTCGGCCAGTTCTTCAGCCAGGCCAGGGCAGTCTTTCAATCCAGCCTCGACCTGGCGCGTCTCGTCGGGATCGGTCGCGCCGAGGCTGTAAGCTGGGATCAATTCACGCAGGGTCTCGCAGTTCATCTCATTCGTCATCATGATCCATCGCGCTGCACTTCATCATACAGAGTCTATCGTCAAAAAACTGCCTTAAGATTTACGGATCAACAAACCGCGCATTTTTTGCAGTCCCAGCCGCAGCCGGGTTTTGACCGTGCCGATGGGCAAATCCATCCGTTCGGCCAACTGGCTGTGGGTCAAACCCTGGAAGAAAGCCATCTCCACCAGGACACGCTGATCCCTGGGCAGTTCACCCAGCAGCGCGTGAAGCTGGCGGGCTTCCGACTCGGACAGGCGCTCTTCATCCTCGGCGGCCAGTGTTTCCGGAAGATCGACATTGCGCCCGGTGCGGCGTATCTCCCGGCGCAGGTGGTCGATGGCCGTGTAACGAGCCATCGTCAGCAGCCAACTGCTGAACTCACCTTTGCTGGAATCATACGCCAGCGGATTGTTCCACAGTTTCATGAAGGTATCCTGAGTCGCTTCCTGCGCCAGCACCGCGTTGTGCAGGACATGGAGCGTCAGGCTGTAAACGGCGCGGCCATAGCCGGCGTAGACCACTGCCAGAGCCGCTTCATCGCCCCGTTGAATTCGCCGCAGCAGACCGAGGGCATCGACTTCCATCAGGTCTTTTACTTCCAGAATGAAACCAATGACTTCAATCCAACGATAGCTTAGTTGTCTGACAGAGACAAGACGTAGATGGAACTATGGAGAGAAAGGTTCGAGTATGCGACTGCGTGTGATGTTCATGATCGTTGTGGTACTGCTGCTCTCAGCAGCCTTCATCCCGGCTCAGGCGCAGGACAGCCTGCCCTACACCGTCAACCTGTCCAGCAATGACGCGCTCGGTCAGTTCATGGTCGGTCCCAACGGGATGACCCTGTACATCTTCAAGCGCGATACGCTGGGCGTGAGCAACTGCGAAGGGCGCTGCCTGGAAGCCTGGCCCGCGCTGACGGTCGAGAGCGCCGATGCCGTCACCAAAGATGAAGCCATCCCCGGTGATGTCGGCGTCATCACCCGCTCAGACGGGACGCTGCAAGTGACCTATAACGATTGGCCGCTCTACTACTGGTTCATGGACGAAGCCGTCGGCGATACCACCGGCCACAACGTCGGGCAGGTGTGGTTCATCGTGCCGCCGGCCACGGTCTATGTGGGCGGGAATGCCGATCTGGGGACGTTCCTGGTCGGCCCGACCGGGATGAGCCTGTATCTCTTCACCAATGACGAACCCGGTGTGAGCAACTGCTACGATCAGTGCGCCGAGAACTGGCCGCCGCTGACCGTCGCCAGCGCGGACGAGATCGTAGCCGGGCCGAACCTGCTGGGTACGCTGGGCACGACCGAACGCACCGACGGCACGCTCCAGGTGACGTATAACGATTGGCCGCTGTACTACTGGGTGCAGGACGAGAAGCGCGGCGACGCCACCGGGCAGAATGTCCGCGAAGTCTGGTTCGTGATCGCGCCGGAGACTCTGGCCGTCCGCAACAGCGCCGAGAAGGGTGACTATCTGGTCGCGGCCAGCGGCTTCACGGTCTACACCTTCGCCAACGACGAAGCCGGTGTGAGCAACTGCTCCGATCAGTGCGCCGAAAACTGGCCGCCGCTGCTGGCGCTGGCTGGCGACACGCTGACCCTGGGCGCGGGTTTGACCGGCGAACTCGGCACGATTGAACGCGCCGATGGCCGGATGCAGATCACCTACAACGGAATGCCGCTGTACCTGTGGGTCAAGGACACCGTGCCGGGCGATACCACCGGCGATGGCGTCAACGACGTCTGGAACCTCGTCAAGCCGTAAATTCCCCTGCTTCCCCCATGCAGCAAAAGACCCCGGCCGCACGGCCGGGGTCTTTTGCATAGTGCGGAGAGCCTTGTGACATCAAAATGTCTGTTCGATTCATTTATTCCGGTTATTGAAATAAAGTTGTAATTTTGCCAAATACAATAAGACGCGGTATGCTTTACCGTGAGTCCGAGATCGCGATTCTGCTCGTTTCAAACGACGGAACATCGCTCCCCTCATCGCCCCCGCAGAATCGAGACTCTGCTTTCGCTCCAACATTGCGATGTCTTTTTTGCTCACCCAAAGAGGTCGAAAATGCCGCGTATCTTCATTTCATATCGAAGAGATGATAGTCAAGGAATTACTGGAAGAATCAACGATGCCCTGGAGCGAAGATTTCGCTCAGCAGCAGTGACATTTGATGTCAAAGATATACCGGCTGGATCGGACTGGAAGGCTGAATTACAGTCCAGTATCCAAAAGTCAGACACCATGTTAGTCATCATCGGCCCGAAATGGACCACGATCACCGATGACAAAAAGAACAAACGATTAGACGACCCTGGAGACATGGTACGTTACGAAGTTGCCGAAGGCCTGCGACAGCGCCCAAAACGGATCATTCCGGTTCTGGTGGATGGGGCGAAAATGCCCAAAGAGGAAGATCTACCACCAGATTTGCAGGGACTTCCCCGACTCCATGCCATCGAAATTCGTTCGGGTGGTACATTTGACCGGGACATGAAGGCACTCATCAAGATCATTGAGCCGAGACCTCGAATTGACTGGAGATGGGTCGCCGTGGCCTTGGTTGCACTCGTGGCCTTGGTTGCACTCGTGGCCTTGGTTGCACTCGTGGCGCTGGTGGTACTACCCCGACTCTCCGCCCCCGCCCAAACCTTCTCCCGTTACGGTTTCGAGGACGGCACAACCATGGGCTGGAAGTGCCAGGATATCCCTGCAAATAAACCAAACTTTGATACGAAGGCCTGCGTCAGTGCAGTGTACAGCACCGAGCAAGTTCATGAAGGCAGCGGCGCACTCAAGCTGCTGATGGATCTGATTGGTGGCAGCGCGACGAAGAGTAAAGGCGAAGCCTTCGTCGAACTGCTTGGGCCGCCTCACGACTTGACCGGCAAGACCGTATCGATCTGGGTCTACCCACCGAAAGGCGCGGCGGGAGACCCCCTTTACCGGAATGGATTCCAGGTCTTCACAAAGAATGGTCAGAATCAGAAGTTTGCCAGTGAGTACGGCTGCTGGTTCAACATCCTCGAAGGTCAAGAAGAGGTCTGGGCTAAAATCACGCTGACCGTGAGCGCGACGACTCCTATGTGCAGCGACAACAGCGGTTACAAGGCCGATGGATTTGATCCCAGCCAGGTCAAGTTCATTGGCATCAAGATGGGTGCGGGGAACGGTTCTACGGCGACTTACTCTGGCCCGATCTACATCGACGAGGTGGATGCTCTGGAGGTCAAAGATGACCAATAGAATGCTCGGCATCATGCTGGTGTTCCTGATGGTAACGTCGTTCGCAAGCGCGTCTCCGGCCCAACAACTCGACCGCGTACCCCTGCGCGATGGGTTGGAAGCTTATCTGCTGGGCGTCAACTATCCCTGGCTCAACTACGGACATGATTTCGGCGAGAATGCGTGGGGCCATAGTGGAGCCTCATCAGACGATAGCGCCAAAGAGATCAGCGCGGATTTCGCCGATATGCAGAGCAAAGGCGTACAGGTCGTCCGCTGGTTTTTGTTTGGCGATGGGCGAGCCTCGCCGGAATTCGATGATTCCGGACGGGTCACGGGCTTCGATGAATTCTTCTTCGTGGACTTCGACAAAGTATTGGAGATTGCCGAAGAACATGACATCTTCCTGATGCCCGTGCTGTTCGACTATCTGCTGGCGGATGCTGCCCAGGACGTGAGCGGTGTGCAGATTTTCGGTCGATCCAAACTCATCACTGACGCCGAGGTACGACAATCGTTTCTCGATAACGCCCTGAAACCGCTGTTGGACAAGTACGGCCAGAATCGCCAGATTATCGCCTGGGACGTGATCAACGAGCCGGAAGGCGCGATGAAACTGGCGGGCGGAGCTTGGGCTGCCGAGGCCGTACAACCTGGCGTGATGAAAACGTTTGTAACTGAAATCGTCAGCACGATCCACAGCATGGCCTTCCAGCCCGTGACGCTTGGCAGCGCGTCGCGGAAATGGTTGATTGAATGGACGGATGTTGGGCTGGACTTCTACCAGTTCCACTACTATGAACATATGGAGACCGACACTCCCTTCGACTCTCCCGCCGCCGATCTGGGACTCGATAAGCCTGTCATCCTGGGCGAATTTCCGACTAAAGACAATCGGCGTACCATGTCAGAGTATCTGGAAATGACCTGGACGAACGGGTATGCCGGAGCATTGGCATGGAGCTACCGAGCCGACGACGATAAGTCCGATTTCGCCAGTGAAGCCGAAGACTTCGCTGCCTGGGCTTCTGACCACGCCGACGTAGTGCGGATTCCAACGCTTTCGTTGAATGACTTAACGGGACAGGGTGGGCAGAAACCCGCACAGTACGATTTTGAAGATGGAATTATGGGTTGGTATCCGCAGGATTACATCACCTCGCGGGCTTGTGTCGAGGTTTCGCAATCCGATCAGGTCGCCCGAAACGGGCAATACTCGTTGGAAATGTCGATGAATCTGATTGGCGCGGACGAGTCTCTCAGCCAGGGTGAGGCGCTTGTCGCCATCACTTTTGATCCTCCGATTGGGCTAACTGGCGAACAGCCCCCATTCGATTTGGATGGCTACACGATCACGATATGGGTCTATTCGCCGGAAGGTAGTCGCGGTGATCCCAACCACCCCAATGGGTTCCAAATCCTGGTGAAAGACGCTGCTTTCAAGAGTCAGTACGGCATCTGGCACAACATCGATAAAGAAGACCAGTGGATTCCGGTTACATTGACCGTGAGCAACAAACTTCCTAGACGTGGAGCCAACAAGGGCTACATTGATGAAGGATTTGATCCGACACAGATCGTCATGATTGGCTTGAAGATGGGAACTGGTGGCGAATCGAAAGCTGCATATAAGGGCCCGGTCTATGTCGATTCCGTGAGTTGGGAAAAATCTTCGTAGAATACGAATGAGGAAGCAGAACAGGTGAGGATGACCTCACCTGTTCTTTTGTGTACTGCGGAGAGGGAGGGATTCGAACCCTCGATAGCCTTGCGGCTATTCTCATTTTCGAGACGAGCCCGTTCAACCACTCCGGCACCTCTCCCGACTGGCGGAAGTATAGCAATAACTCCCCGGTTTGAGAATGCCTTTTTTGTTTGCTGCCCCCACCCCGGCGCGATACAATCGATATTCGTAGGTCATGCAAAAGGAGGAGTCGGCCATGTTCGAGTTCATCACCCTGAATCCGCTCATCTGCATCGGCTGGATCATCGTCGGGGCTATCGCGGGCGGCGTTGCCCGGCAGATCACCGGCTCGCGGGATCAGCCTTTCATCAACGATCTGGTGCTGGGTCTACTGGGGTCGGCGGTCGGCGGGCTGGTCGCCAACCTGTTCGGCTTCGGGCGGCCGGATGGCGGCATCGAGCGCGTCGTCATCAACCTGATCGTCTCCGTGATTGGCGCGGTCATCCTCATCTATCTGGGACGGATGATCGGACGAGGCGGACGCCGCTAGATCGATCTGCTCAGTGACGCTGACCATCCGCGCGGAGCTGCGCGAAGAACGCGCGGATATATTGCGCTGCTTCGTCGGCCAGCACCCCGGTTGTGACCTCGACCTGGTGGTTCAACTGCGGGTGCTGGAGGATATTCATGAGGCTTCCCCCTGCTCCGGCTTTGGGATCGATGGTTGCGTAGACCAGCCGGGGCAGCCGCGCCAGCACCATCGCCCCGGCGCACATCGCGCACGGCTCCAATGTGCAGTAAAGTGTAACTCCCTCTAAGCGCCAATAGCCGACGGCTTTGGCCGCCTGCCGCAGCGCGATCATCTCCGCGTGGGCAGTCGGGTCCTGGTCGAGTTCGCGGCAGTTATGCCCGCGCCCGATAACGACTCCATCACGCACCGCCACCGCCCCGATGGGGACATCGCTGTGTTCCAGCGCGGCCAGCGCCTCATCCAGCGCCATCCGCATGAAATGCGCGTCATCGTTCACGGGTCGATCCGGGTGTCTTCTTCATCGATTCGGCTGAGTGCCTTGTCGCGCGCTCGATCCAGAAAAGTCTCGGCAGTACGCATCTTGTCGGCAGCGCGAACGGGCATTGGAGAGGCTTTGCGCCGAGTCATCCACCGCTTCCGCGCCCGCCGAAGCATGAGTTCGGAGAGGACTGATCCGGCCAGCAACCCGGCTGAAGCCAGCAACCCGGTCTGTGCCGTCGC
>JAEUQZ010000380.1 GCA_016788965.1 Anaerolineae bacterium
CGGTCACTTAACCCCTGATCCCCTCTTTTTCTTACCCTACTTCCCTGACACCCTTAAAACTGTCGGAGTGTGAACCATGCAATGGAGAGGGGGTCGGGGGGTGAGGATTATGAGTTCGCCAACAGTATCCTCAAATCATGCGGGTATCTGTCCAGCCGTAGGCGATCTCGATCTGGTTGGCGCCGCCGATAGTGAGCGGCTTTTCGGCCACGTATTCGCCGCCCAGCGCCTCATAGAATTGGGCGGCGGGATTGCCCTTCAGCACCCAGACGAGCATAGCGTTCATCCCCTGGGCGCGGAGATGTTCAGCGATGGCATGGGCGAGTGCCCGGCCAATCCCTTTCCCCTGATGTTCGGCCAGCAGGTAGATAGCGTAGAGTTCGCCCGTGTAGGGCGGGCGGCTGTCGCGCACCGGGCCGCCAGAGGCGAAGCCCACAATCTGGTCGTCCTCGGATTCGGCCACATAGATGAAGTGGGGATTCCGCGGCTGGGTGAGTTCGCCGTGCCAGTACTGCTGGCGGCGTTCGACAGAGAGGTTGGTGAGGACCTCATCCGGCAGCAGGCCCACATAGGTGCTGCGCCAACTGGCGACATGCACCTCGGCGATAGCGTAGGCATCGGCAGCCACGGCAGGACGAATCCGCATGAGGTCTCCAGGAGAAGGTGAACAGGGGCACGCCGCGCGTACCCCCGGATCATTCAGGATTGTTTAGCTTTCGACGATGGTGACTGATTCGAGCGCATCGCCCTGTTCGATGGTGTTGACGACCGTTTGGCCGTTCCCGATCACCTTGCCGAAGACGGCGTGCTTGCCATCCAGCCAGGGGGTTTCGACATGGGTGATGAAGAACTGTGAGCCGTTGGTATTCGGGCCGGCGTTCGCCATGCTCAGGACGCCGGGACCGGCGTGCTTGAGCTTGAGCGCCGAGGGTTCGTCGTTCCATTTATAGCCGGGGCCGCCGCGCCCACTGCCTTCCGGGCAGCCACCCTGCACCATGAAGGGAGGACTCTTGATGACGCGGTGGAAGTTCAGCCCATCGTAGAAGCCATCCCGCGCCAGGAAGACGAAGTTGTTGACGGTGATGGGGGCTTCTTTGGCGTGAAGCTGAATATCGAACTCACCCCGGCTCGTCTTGAAGTGGGCCACATAGTTCTTGGAGGGGTCGATCTGCATTGCCGGGGGACTGTCATAACGTTTCGCCATACGAATCGCGCCTTTCTGCTATACTGGTAGGTGGCTGCCGCGAGCGGTTGTGCCACGCGAACTCAGGCAAGCATAGCAGAAAAGCGGTTGACGGGCGACGGGAATTCCGTCAATCTTCATTCAATAATCGGGTTTGCTTGTTTTATAATTGAGGCAGTTGGTAGAATTCAATGAATGTCGCCAACAGGTTTCAGGGTTATGAGTACGCGGATGGTGAGGAGAAGGCGTGATGCCACGCATCCTATATATTGAAGACAACCGCGATAATCGGATGCTGATCCGCCGTATTCTCATGGCGTCCGATTACGAATTCGAGGTCGATGAGGCCGACAATGCCCGTACCGGGATCGAGTTGGCGCTGCAAACGCGGCCTGATCTGATCCTGATGGATGTCAGTATGCCGGATATGGACGGCCTGACCGCGACCCGTCACATCCGCGGTATGGCCGAACTGCAAGACACCCTGATCGTGGCGCTGACCGCCAATGCCATGGAAGGCGACCGCGAGAAAACGCTGGCCGCCGGATGTGACGGATATATTCGCAAACCCATCGATGTGGATCGGATCGCCGATGACATCATGCAGTACATCAGGAGCCGCCAGTCATGAGTGAAGCGCAACTTTCCCAGCCCGGCCAGCGCGTGCCGATTGAACCTGGCGAGGCCCATGTCCTGGTCGTCGAAGACAATGTGCCGAATTTCGTGCTGATCGCGCGGATGCTGGCTTTCATGGGCGTCCAGCGCTGCGAGTGGAAAACGTCGGGCTGGCAGGTCGTCCAGTTTGCGGATACGCTGCCGCGCGTCGATCTGATCCTGATGGACATCCGCCTGCCCTATGAAGACGGCTACCAGGCGCTCCAGAAAGTCCGCGCCCACGCCCGGCTGCGGGATACGGTGGTCTGCGCGGTGACGGCCGAGGCCAGCGATGAGCAGATGCGCCGCGCCAAGAAAGCCGGATTCAATGGATTCCTGGGCAAACCCCTGGATGCGGATCGCTTCCCGTCTCAGATTCGGCGGCTGCTGGCTGGCGAAGAGGTCTGGGAGTGGAAGTGAGCGTTTGAGCATCCAACCCCCTCGCTGCAATCTTACGCATCCACTTTCTGAAATTCATATATGATGGTAGCAGGGACGCCCAGCGTCCCTGTGCCGTTGCATTGGGGATGTGTGTCGTTTAGATCAGCATTCGAGATAACCTGTCTATGAGCCATCCAACTGCCTCTGATTTGTTGGTGGAATTGATGAAGCGCCAGTCGGCGACGATCAGCGAACTCAGGAGCTGTGTCACTTTCCGCGAGATGGCGGAAGTCATCGCGCGCTACTGGCTGACCGGCGAGGGCGCGTTCGTGACGATGAACCTGGCCGAGTACGACGCGGGCGGTCACTTCGCCGCGCTGCGGACGATTGCCTCGGCCAACCGCCAGGAGTCCTTTGAGGGCGACGCGCTGCTTCCGCTGCGGCGCGATGACCTGGGGGCGCTGGCGACGGTGCTGGACGAAGCTGTGCCGGTGATCGTGCTGGATGCGACCGTGAAGTCGGACATCAGCTCGACATTTCTGGACTGGCTCGCCAGCTTCCGCATTCGTGGCTTCGCGGCCATCCCGCTGCGGCTGGCCGGGAAGACGTTCGGCGTGCTGGGGTTGAGCAGCGCCACGCCATTCGAGCCAGTCGATGATCTGCGGATGGTGGTCTATCAGGCAGTGGCCGATTACCTGAGCGCCTTGATCGAGATCAAACGGCTGACGGTCGAATCGGCGGCTCGGCAGGATTTGATCGGGCGGCAGGCGCGGGCGTTCGAGGAACTGAGCGCCGGGATGGATCTGCTGCAAATGGCGACGGTCGTCGCCCGGCACATGCTGCCGCAGTCGGGACAGATGCTGAGCCTAAACCAGTTCGTGTATGACGCCGCCGGGACGCCGCTGGGCTGGAAGATACTGGTCACGGCCAACCGCGACCGCGCCTTCCGCTGGGATCAGGCGGCCACACTGCCGTGGAACAATGTGGCCCAACCCATCCGGGAGTCGGTGCTGGCTAAACAGTCCTACCAACTCAACGACCTCTCCCGTCTCACGCCGCAGGAAATCGGCCCGGAACTCTATTCGCTGTTCGAGGCCAACAGCATCCAGACCTTCCTGAACATTCCCATGCACATCGACGGCCGCCCGGTAGCATCAATGAGCATTCTGAGCCGCTCGGCTGCACCGTTCAGTGCCGACGAGATCAGCACTTTCATGAACCTGGGCGACCAGATGAGTACGCTGATCTATGCGCGCACGCTGCTGGACGATGCCCAGAGCGCCCAATCGCTGGCCGCGCGGCTGGTTCAGACCAACCAGGCCATTACCCAGGCACGCAGCGAGAACGAGATGGCTCAAGCCATCCTGGAAGTTGTGCCATCGGCGATCCACTGCCTGGCGGTGGCGCTCTTCGACCCGCCCATCGAATCAGACACAGCGGCGGCACGGCTGACCACACGCACCCTGGCGAGTGCAGATGGGGTTGTGGCGCTGGAAATGGCGGAAGAGGCGCTGCCTGTGCCCATGGAGGCGCTGCCACCGTTGATTCAAGGGACGGTGCTGTCGCTGCCCGTCGTAGGCGCATCACTGAGTATCCTGCCCCAGGGCAGCCGCGCCTATCTCCAGGACCGGGGAGCCGTGTTTGCCAATGTGGTCGGGCTGCGGAGCGGCGAACGTCTGTTGGGCGTGCTGGCGCTGGGCAGCAGCGAGCCGCTGGCGGCGGCGCAGCACAACAACATCCGGGCGCTGGCCGACCAACTGGCGATCACCCTGGAAAACCGGACGCTGCTGGTGACGACGCGACAGAGCCTCGAAGAAACGCGGTTGCTCTACCAAACCAACCAGGACATCCTGACAGCTCAGGATACGCTGGATATTCTGCGGGCGCTGCGAACCCACTTCGCCGCCGACGCCCATTCGCTGAGCCATCTCCGGGTGATTTACAGCGAAGACCAGCCGGTCGATCTGGTGACGGATACAGTCATCAGTGCCGCGGACGAGCGCGTTCTGAGGAGTTCGCTGCGCGACAGCCTGGGCGCAGAGCGGATCGCGCGGATGGTTGAATTCTGGAACTCGGCGTCGTCGTCGATGACCATGATCGAATCGGTGGCAGATACCGCCGGAGCCTATCCGATGGCCGACATCCTGACCGGCCAGGGCATCGGCAGCGCCATCGACCTGCTGATCCGGGATGGCGGCAAGGTCAAGGATGTGGTTACGGTGGGTTTCCGGCAGCCGCAGCGCTTCGACGAACGCCAGCAGCGGCTCTACGCGGCGGTCGCCGATCAGGTGGGAGTCGTGGCGCAGAACCACCAACTGCTGCGTGAAGCGCAGATCAGCGCCGACCGGGCCGATCAAAAAGTCAGCCAACTTCGATCCATCAATATGCTCATGGGCCAGATGCTCGGCGCGACCGATGACAAGACCGTGATGAACATGGCAGCCGAGACGCTGGTCAAGCTGCTGGGCATCGATCACAGCGGCATCGTGCTGATCGACCCTGATGATCCGAATCTCGGCCATGTCGTGGCCGAGTATCCCAAACACGGGGCGGAAGGCGCAGCCATCGATGCGGGCAACAACCCCATCTGGGAGGAAATGAAG
>JAEUQZ010000381.1 GCA_016788965.1 Anaerolineae bacterium
GATCACGAACCGCGAGTACCGGTCGCTGTGCCAGGGGGTATCGGCGGAGACGCTGCGCCTCGATCTGGCCGACATGGTGGAACAGGGCATCCTGCTCAAAGTCGGCTCGAAAAAAGGCACGTACTACATCCTCAAGTAAGGCCGAAGGACAGCGCCCCTCATGGACAATATCATCCTCGGCGCCGTGGTGGTCACAGTCAGTTTCTACGCGCTGCTGCTGATCTATGGGCTGACGCGGCGGCAGGCGCACCTCAGAGCTTTGCTCGGCGCGGCGCTGCTGGGAGGCACAGTGACGACGGTGGCTGTGCTGCTGTCCCCTGACCAGAACATCGTGGGAGTATATCCAGCGGCGGCGCTGGTTCCGGTGCTGAGCGCGGTCACGTATGTGATCGCGGGCGCGTTCGTGCTGGTGGAACTGCGGCTGCCATCGGCGGGGCGATTGGTCTGGGTATGGGGCATCCTGAATGCGGCCTGGGCGGCAGTCGTGGCGGCCAGCATCGCCAGCGGGACGGCTGAAGGGGTGACGCGGACGGGCTGGATCGTCGAGGTGTTCCGCCAGCCGACCCTGGCGGCGTGGCTGCTCCTGGGTGGTTTGGGGGTGAGCAGCCTGAGTCTGGTGAGCATTGGATTGTGGGCATTTTACCGGGCGGAACTGCCTGAAAAAGCGAATACGGCGCTGTATTGGGCGATGGTCGCGGCGGTGCTTTCGATCAGTACGCTGCTGACGATCAGCCAGACACGAGGGCTGCAAGCGGCGGGCGTGGTGGCGCTGGCGGCGGGGTTGATTGGGCTGACGGTGGGTTCAACGCGGCGCGAGGTGTTCGATGTGCGCTACCAGTTCCGGGCCGGGCTGCGGCTGGTTCTGGTGGTGGCTGCGGGCGCGGCGATCATCTTCGCGGCGCTGTGGTTGATCCCGGCGCAGGGGCGGCTGGACACGCTGGACGAGGTGATCGTGGCGGCGGCGCTGGCGGCAGGAAGCGCGGTCGCGGTCGTGCTGGCGATGGGGATCATTCAGGCAGCGATCCGGCAGCCGGAACGGGGGTTGGATCAGGCCGAAAGGACGACTCACTACAGCGACGAGATGGCCGTTGCCAACGCTGAAAGCACCGATCAGATTGTGGCGGCGGTGGATCGCTGGCTGAGTCATTACGGCATCCGGCGGTGGTGCATCCTGCTGTATGGGGAACGTGATGGGGATACGGTCATGGTGACGGCGCTGCATCCGACAGCGGTCGAGATGGGGACGATGGCGCTGAGCAGTCCGGTCTACCTGCGACTGACAGATGAGGGACAGAGCCTTTCGCAGTTCGAGATCGAGCATGAGGCGGCCTACCGAGGGATCAGCAGCGGGGAACGGGCATTCCTGCGCGATCTGCGGATGACGGTGTTCGTGCCGATGGCGGCGCGACGGGAACAGATCGGCATTCTGGGATGCGGGCCGAAGCATAATGACCATCCGTTCTCGGCAGATGAGCGGGACTTCCTGCTGCTGGTGGCGGGGCATGTGGCGAGCGCACTGATGCGGGTTCGTTTTCAGGAGGCGGCGGGCAAGCTGCAAACGGCGCTGGGTGAAGCCAACCAGCAGGTCAACAAGTTGGAGGCGGTGAAATCCGAGTTCATCACGATTTCAAGCCATGAACTACGGACACCGCTGGCGCAAATTCGGGGATATATCGATATCCTGGATGCGCTGAACGAGGGCGGCGCGCTGGACAAAGATCAGGCCAGCGGGATGGTCGGGAATCTGCGGCGGGCGACCGAGCGGATGGAAGAACTGATCGGCACGATGCTGGATGTGAGCCAGCTTGAAACCGAGTCAATGGACTTCCGCATGGGGCCGACGACGGTCGAGACGGTCGTGCGGATGGCTATCGAACCGCTGACCGAAGGGGTCAAACAGCGCAAGCTGACGCTTTCGGCGCGGGGACTGCGGAGTCTGCCGCCTATTGAAGGCGACTCGAAGCGGCTGGTGCAGGCGATCCAGAATGTCGTGCTGAATGCGATCAAGTTCACGCCCGACGGCGGGCGAATCGATATCAATGCCAGCATCGCGCAGCCGGATACCCCGGCCAGCAGTCCGCGCATTCTCATCACAATCACGGACAGCGGTGTGGGGATCGAGCCGGGCAATCTGGAGATGATCTTCCGCAAGTTCTACCGGTCGTATGATCCATCGCTGCACTCGACGGGAACGTACAAGTTCATGGGAGCAGGGCCGGGTCTGGGTCTGACACTGGCGCGGGGAATCATCGAAAAGCATGGGGGCACGATCTGGGCGGAAAGCACGGGGTACAGCCGGGAGACGTGTCCGGGGGCGACGTTCCATATCCTGCTGCCGTTCGTGACGGCGGATAAGACAGAGAATTGAACCCCAAAATCGAAGACGAATTGAACCACAGAGACACAGAGAACACAGAGATCATACGGAGAGGTTAGGTAAGAATTTTAACCGCAGAGTCCCTATGAAATAGCATCACAACCAACGACGAATATCCCAATACGAATTGAACCGCAAAGACGCAAAGAGCGCAAAGGAATACAGAGGTTAAGGCGAGGGTGGGGTGATGAGGGTGGTTTCGTCGGCGGACCACGAGAGGGCGTGGACGGGGGCGATGATCCCCAAGAGGCGATGGAGCATGGCGCGGAGCCGCTCCGGTGAGGCGGTGGTGAAGCAGCGGGCGGGTTCCGGCGACGGGTGAAGGTCAGCGGGCCAGACGCGGGCGACCTGTCGGGCCACGGCCGGGGCGGGATCAATGAGGTGGACATCAGGGCCAAGCTGATCCTGGATGGCTCCGGCGATGAAGGGGAAATGGGTGCAGGCGAGAACGATCTCATCGGCCTTAGCCTGGATGAACGGGCGGAGATAATCCGCGATGATGGATTGGCTGGCCGGGGTCTGCTGGCTCTGTTCCTCAGCGATACGAACCAATTCGGGCGCGACAACGGTAATCACCTGAGTTCTGGCGGCGTGACGTTCACGGACGCGGCGGTAGAGTTCACCGTCGGCGGTGGCCTGGGTGGACAGCACGCCGATGACGCCAGAGCGGGATCGCTCGGCAGCGGGCTTGACGGCAGGTTCCATGCCGACGATGGGCAGACCGGGAAATTGGTCGCGGAGGAAATAGAGGGCGGCGGCGCTGGCGGTGTTACAGGCCAGGACGATGACGGCACAGCCCTGCCCGATCAGGAAATGGGTGACGGCCTGGACGTATTGGCGTATCTCGGCAACAGGGCGGGGGCCGTAGGGCAGATGGATCTGATCCGCGACAAAGACGGTGGGATGATCGGGCAGCAGGCGGTGAACTTCACGGAGAACCGATAGGCCGCCGATTCCCGAATCGAAGACACCGATTTTAGGGGCTGTTATGCGCTTCGGCATAAGCTGTTTCCCCGATCCTCACCCCCCAGCCCCCTCTCCACTGCGTGGCAGAGGGGGAGCCAATCTGACATCGAGCGGAAGACCGCACGAATAATGCCATAACACGCTCTAGGCTGGGCGGCCACCTGCTGCCTCAATGAAGGCGCGGAAGAGGCGTTTCATGGCAAGGTTGTCCTCGAAGAGGTCTTCAGGATGCCACTGAACGCTGAGGACAAATTTCTTGTCGGGCATCTCCGTGGCTTCGATGACTCCATCGGGCGCATAGGCGGTGACGCACAGCCCAGGGGCGGGACGATCCACACCCTGATGGTGAATGCTGTTCACGGGAAGCTGGGTCGATTGAAGGATGGAGGCGAGGCGGCTGGCCGAGTCGATCTCGACGGGGTGGGCGTAAGCGCCCCGGGGGTTGGTGATGTTGTGGTTGATGTCGGTTTTGATCTCGGACGGAATGTCCTGGACGAGTGTGCCGCCCAGCGCGACATTCATCACCTGATGGCCGCGACAAATGCCCATGAGCGGGCGGTCTTCGGCCACGGCCCAGCGAGCGACCTGAAGCTCCATCTGGTCGCGCAGATCGTCGAAGTTACCGGTAGTGGGATGGGGTTCCGCGCCATAGATGGACGGACGAACGTCTCCCCCACCGGGCAGCAGGACGGCATCCACCCGGTCGTAAATGGCGCGAAGGGTCGATTCGCCGATGCTGATGGGAATCAGCACAGGGAGGCCGCCCGCATCTTCGACGGCCTTGATGCAACCCACGTAGGCACGGTTATAGCCCCAACCCGTATTGGAAGCGATGTTGGTGGCTGTGGTGATACCAATCAGAGGGACCACAGGTCAGCCCCGGCGTTCCTTGAGGCGGGCCGCCTTACCGCGCAGGTCGCGGAGGTAGTACAACTGGGCGCGGCGGACCTTCGAGCGGCGCATGATTTCGATCTTCTCGACGCGCGGGCTGCGGTAGAGGAAGGTACGCTCGACGCCGACCCCGTGGCTGGCGACTCGGCGGACGGTGAAGTTCTTGTTGTTTCCGCCGCCGCGCAGACGAATGACGACGCCCTGGAAGATCTGGACGCGCTCACGGTCGCCTTCGACGATGCGGACATGAACCTTGACGGTATCGCCCGGCGCAATTTCTGGATGGCCGCGGTCGGCGCTTTCCAGGGAAGACAACAACTCGTGCATCATGGGTGAAATCCTTCCGAACAAAATGCGCCCGGCGGCGCAGTTCAATTCTTGCTCAATAGTCGGGCATTATAGCATCCCGCATCGGAAGCCGACAAGGGTTCACAGCCCGGAATTGACAAGTCGCGGCGGGCGGCATAAGGTGAAGGCGAAGATAGGTTCGGTTACGATTCAGTGAATCACCGATTCCGTGATCCTCACCCCCCGACCCCCTCTCCACTTCGTAGAGAGGGGGAGTAATACAGGCAAAGT
>JAEUQZ010000382.1 GCA_016788965.1 Anaerolineae bacterium
GTCCACATAGACGCGCACGCCGTCATCCGCTCGCAGGGCCAGGGTGTAGGTTCCGGCTTCGAGCGTCTGCACGCTCGTCCAGCGCGCCGAGAAGTTATCGCCGGGAATGCTCACCACGGGCGAGCCGCTGCCCCAGTTCTTGCTGACGCTGGCTTCGCTCTGGATCAGGCTGGGAGTCCCGAAGAGCGAGGCGTTGGCGAAATACTCGGCTGTCCAGGTTCCGGCGTTCACCGGCGTGGTGATGACGCTCGGCAGCGCCGGGAAGTTCGGGCCGGACGGGTTGCTCGCCAGGTTCGCCCAGGTGACATAGGCGAAGGCGTTGCCGGAAACTTCCTGGTAGTCCACGCGGATTTTGGATGTGCCGGCCGGCATGGTGACATCGACCGAGACGATCTGCCCCATCTTGTTCTGGCCGAAGGTGTCCAGGATCGGGGTGTAAGCGTCGTTCAGGGTGATGCGGATGTTGTCATCGGCCAGCACCCAGAAGCGGTACGTCCCCGCGCTGAAACCGGCCAGCGCCGTCCAGCGCACCGAGAAGCCGTCGGCGTTGATGTTGGAGGCGGGCGAGCCGCCGCCCCAGTTGAAGGAGAGTGCCGCGTCCGAGCGCGTCAGCGTGACATCCCCCTGGAGGAACGAGTTGTTGTAGTATTCCCCCGTCCAGGTCGGCCCCTGGGCCAACGCGGGCGCGGGCGCGCTCACCAGCCCGATTCCGACCACCACAGCGATCCACAATAAAAGTGTTCGTACCATCGCGCAAACCTCCTACCACGGTCTAATGGATGTGGGGCGCTTGAGATCAGGATAACCGAGAGTTGACTCAATCGGGAGATGACCCCCGTCATCCCGACCCCTGATCTGCCCCGACAGACTGCGTTCGTGATGAATCCATTATAGTGAAGGGCGGGACGGTTTGTGAATCACCGTAGACCAATCGTCAGCTTAACGCCCGTAGATCAGCGTATCTGGCTGGAAAGCAGCCCAGGCGAACCAGAAATGCGGCGCGGCGATGATCTGCTGAAGCTGCGATCCTTCCAGGCTGCCGCTGATGGCCGTGCCGAAGGCGTTCCAGGTCGATCCGGTCGTCGTATCGCGGATGGTTCCGTCGGCTGCCGCCTCGAAGACCAGGGTTTGCCCATCCAGTTCGGCTTTGAACAGCGCGGCCGTGCCGATGTCGCGCGACTGGTCGATGCTGGCCGCGTCCAGGGCGCTGGCGACTCCCGGCTGCCAGAAGGCGACGACGGCCTGCTCCCCGACCGTATCATTGATGACGACCGCTTCTTTCAACACGCTGAAAGGATAGGCGACCGCCTGCCCATCGACGAGGCCGGCCAGCACATGCGAAGTCGCCGGCAGGCGCGTATCGATGCTGCCCTCGAACAGAAAGGGATCGCTGGAGGTGTCGTACAAGGTATAGGGATTGCGACCATAGGAGCGGTCGGTTCCCGTCTCGCGGCTGAGTACCTGCCCGTCAGGATACTGCGCCGCGAACTGCCCGAAGCCGACCACCTGCGAGGGCAGCATCGTCAGCCGAGTCCCGGTGTAGCTGCCGACGATAGCCTCGCCCGTGAACTGCTGCCACCAGCTCTGGGTCAGGTGATCCCACATCACCAGATCGCTGTTCCGCAGGTTCCCGGTCGTGCCGAAGAAGAGCGTCTCCCCATCCACGCGGCGGTCGAAGACAATCGAACTGTTGCACAGCGGGCAGAACGTCACCGCCACGGGCACATCCCCCACCGTATCGTTGACGATCTCGTGCCAGATCAGGATCGCCAGCGGATAGGCGCGGCTGTCTCCATCCACGCTCAGCGCGATCACCGGGGACTGCGGCTGAAGCCAGCCGGAGGCGTCAGCGATGGACTCGAAGGTCGGATCAGGCAGCGCGGGCATATTGAGATGCGGCTGCTCCGGGAAGCCCACGGGTGGGATGCCGTTGGGCGGCGGGCCACCAGAGCGGATGTCTTCGTAGGAGACGCTGTGCTGGCAGAAATCGGTCTTCGGCCACAATCCGGTGCTGAAGCGCAGCAGCCCGCCCGCGAACGGATCAGGACAGTCGCCGCGCTGGGCGTGTACCGAAACCAGACTCATTCCCAAAACCAGAATCAACAGGGCAGTCATAACCGCTTTGACCATACGCATGGAAGATTCCTCACCATTGCTGATGATCGAGGAGTATAGCAAAGCTGCCCGTTGCGAGGTGTTGTCCAGCCAACACTCAGGCCGGGCCGCCCGTGTGATCCGAAGGCAGCCAGCCGTGCTGGATGTGTTTGGCCTCCACGATGGAGATGAAAGCATCCGGTTGAATCTGGTAGACGACCTCGCTGAGCCGGGGGATATCCCGCCGCGCCGTCACGCTCCGCAGCACCGTCACCTGCCCATCGCGGCCTTCGCCCTGGGTTTCGGTCACGCCGAAGCCGATGCCCCGCAGCGCCAGGGCGATCTCGTGGCCGCGCGTCCTGGCGATGATGAGGGCGACCACGTAGCTGGTCACAAAGCGGGCATCCAGTGCCATGCCGACGTAACCGCCGATGGCGTAGCCGCCGCAGTAGGCCAGCATGTTGAGGACATTGGACAGGTCTTTGACCACGTTGGCGATGACCACGGCGAAGGTCAGCGCCTCGATGAATCCCAGCACCGCCGACCAGAAGCGCTGATCCCGCGTAATCAGCACCACGCGGATGGTGCTGATGGCATTGTTGAACACGCGCAGCCCGAAGATCGCCAGCGCGGCCAGGAGGGCATCCACCGTCATCGGTTCAATCCTTTTTCGAGGGGTTCATGAAGCTTCGATACACATCCTCAAGCTGCCCGGCCACCGCATCCCAGGTGAACCGCGCTTCGACCAGCCGCCGCGCCGCCGCGCCCATCCGCGCCCGCCGGGCGGGATCGCTCAGCAGCGTCCCCAGCGCCTCGGCCAGCGCTTCGACAGTCGGCTCGACCTCCAACCCTGCGCCCGCCGGAGCCACTTCCGGCAGGTTGCAGCCGGGCGAGATCAGCACAGGCAGTCCGGCGGCCATCGCCTCCAGCACGCCCATCGGCAGCCCTTCGCCCACCGCCGGCAGCGCCAGCAGATCGGCTCCGGCCAGCGCCGCCAGACGGTCGGCTCCGCTCAGGAATCCGGTGAAGACCACCTGCTCACCCGCCAGCCCGCGCAGATGTTCCAGCAGACCTTCATCTGGCCCGGCGATGACCAGCCGCGCTTCGGGCACAGCCGCCTGCTGGAAGGCGCGGATCAACGGCTCAACGCCCTTGCGGGGATGCAGCCGCGCCATGAACAGGCAGACCGGCCCGTTCCCCAGGCCGTAGCGCTGGCGGAAGGCTTCGCGCCCCCGCAGATCGGCGTACTCGGCGGGATCGACGCCGTTGGGGATGATGCTGAACTGCGCCGCCGCGCCGAAATCCTTCCAGAGCGCCTGAGCGTCGGTTTGCTCGGCGGCGGACAGGCTGACGACGCCGCTGAAGCGCCGCGCCATCACCGGACTGAGCAGCCGATCCCAGGCGCGTTTGAGGCCGCTGCGCCCGGTGCTGAGCGCCAGCGTCCCATGCGGGGAGAGGATCAGCGGCTTGCCCAACCGCTCGGCCAGCGGCGTGACCAGCAGGTTCTCGACCGTGCGGAATTCATGGACATGCACGATGTCGGCCTGCGGGATGACCTCCCCGGCCAGCCCCCGCAGTCCCAACGGCGTGGAGAGGTTCAGCCGCGCCCGCAGTCCCAGCGAGGCGTTTCGCGCCCGCCGCACCGTCACGCCGTCCAGCGTCTCATCCAGCGGCCCGGCATAAGCCGAGTCGCGGTCGAGCGCATCGGTGGTCAGCACGGTGACGCGGTGGCCGCGCCGGGCCAGCGCCCGCGCCATGCCCTCGACCGAGCGGGTCACGCCGCCATAGGCATAGGCCGGCGCATAGTAGGGGGTGACGTGAACGATGTGCATAGACGGGTCGATCATTTCAGCCCAGCGAATCCCGCAGCGACGCCAGGAAGGGAATATCCCGGAACTGATCCGGCTGCACCTGGTCCCAGAGGATACCCGCCGGACGCGGATAGGGCGTCTGCGTTTCGATCACCTCGTCGGGCGTGATGATCCAGTCCAGCGGCCAATCATGGCCCAGCATCACCAGCCGCTCGTCGTCGAAGACCTGGAGCGGATGCACAGTCGTCAGAATGGGCGTCTCCGGCCTGACCAACCCCAGCGCCCCCATGATGCCCAGTTCGATATCGGCGAAGCCCGCGCCTTTGCCGGTGCGTCCACCCCGCCGCGTCACCGCCACGCAGCCCGTCACCACCAGATCGAGCGGTTCCATCTCGTCGAAGCGGACTTTGCGGCCATGCTGCACTGCGCCGCGATGCCCGGCCACTTCCTCGAAAGGGATGCCGCGCCGCAGAAGTTCCGCCGGATCGAGCAGCACGAAGGGCAGGTTTTCCTTCAGTTCCGGGATGGGCATGTACAGGCGCTTGCCATCTTGCAGTGCCCGCAGCCGCAGCGGACTCTGGGCGGCATCCGGGTTGGATTTGACCACCGCCGCCCGCGTCCAGATCGGCAGCCCGGCCAGCCGTTCGGCGGCCTGCTCCGCGCCGACGAAATTGGGGATATGGCTGCGGACAGGGCCGATGTTGGCCTGCTGATCTTCAAGCTGCGTCCAGACCTGCTGGCGCAGCGCGTCTTTATCAGGGCTGCGTCCCTGCCAGCGGGGAGCGGAATCGGACATCGGGTTCTCTCCTGAGCGCCTTCGGAATGCTTCCAGTGTACCGCATTCCGCCCGCAGGGCCGTTGCAAAGTCAGTACATCGTAACTTGCCCTCACCCTAAATCCCTC
>JAEUQZ010000383.1 GCA_016788965.1 Anaerolineae bacterium
CTGGCCGACCGCCGCTTCGATGCCACCAACCCGCGCACTGCCCGCCGCCCCTCCGTCACCGGCGCGATCAGCCCGCGCCTGATGCTCGCATTCGCGGCGCTATCGCTGGTGCTGCTGGCGCTGGCCGCCGGGCTGCTCAACCCGCTGACGCTGCTGCTCTTCCCCGGCGCGTTGGTCTTCCTGATCGGCTACTCCTACACCAAGCGCTTCACCAGCCTGTGCCATTGGGTGCTGGGCTTCACCGATGGGCTGGCCGCCCTCGGCGGCTGGATCGCCGTGCGCGGCAGCATCTTCACCGCCGACGACCTCCCCGCCTGGCTGCTGATGTTCGCCGTCACCTTCTGGATCAGCGGCTTCGATCTGATCTACGCCTGCCAGGATGTCGAGCATGACCGCCGCGAGAAGCTGCACTCCTGGCCCAGCCGCTACGGGATCGCCAGCGCCCTCCGGCTGGCGAAGGCCAACCATGCCCTGATGATCGCGACGCTGGTCGTGCTGGGGCTGCACCTCCCGCTGAACTGGCCGTTCTGGGTCGCGCTGCTGATCGTGACCGCCCTGCTCATCTACGAGAACAGCCTCGTCAAGCCGGATGACCTCTCCAAAATCAACGTGGCCTTCTTCAACATGAACTCCTACATCGCCATCACCCTGTTCGTCGGCACTTTCCTGGCGCTGGTGATTTAGCACTTGTAATGAACTTCAGTTATCAGAACAATAACAACGAAGAGTCTGTAACATGTCTAGAGCTTTCATCTTACGATGAGGCAAAAGCAGGTGGTAAATGCAGTTAGATAATCCGGCCATTGCAGGATTGGTTGGCGTTGTGATTGGCGGCATTCTAGCAGGTCTATTCCAGTGGGTTCAAAGCTCAAGAGAGAGAGAACAGGTCAGAAGACTCGAAAGAATCAAATACTGGCAAGAACTAGGGCGCACTTTAGTAGAAGCACGTGCTGAACTGCAATATCTACAGATATTACAGCAGCATGACGAAGAACTACGGCTTAAACAACAAGCCGCCTATGGAAGAGCATTCGGAGTCATGCTGTTATGTCCAGACAAACTAGTCCGAGATAGGGCTAATGACGTGATGGAGTTACCGGAAGGCGATCCCAAGCTACAGGCCATCAATCAGGCAATTCAGCGCATTGGCGATCTCATCAGTTCAGAAATCGGAATGAGAATTAGGAAACCATAGCAATCAATGGCTCACCTCGACGGCCGCGAACGCGCCGCCTACGTCCAGAACATGTTCGACCGCATCGCCGGCCGCTACAACCTGATGAACCGCCTCATGACCGGCGGCCAGGATTTGAAGTGGCGGCGCTTCGTCGTCCAGCAGGCCCGGCTCCGCCCCGGCGACCGCCTCCTCGATCTGGCAACCGGGACCGGCGACATCGCCTTTGAAGCCCTGAAAGCCGTGCCCGGCATCCAGGCCATCGGCGCGGATTTCTCGCTCGGCATGATGCGCGTCGGCCAGAAACTCCCCCTCGGCGATCAGGTCGGCTGGACGGGCGGCGATGCCCTCAACCTGCCCTTCCCCGACAACACCTTCGAGGCCGTTACTTCTGGCTATCTCGCCCGCAACGTCATCGACATCCCGCGTATGTTCGCTGAGCAGCTCCGCGTCCTCAAACCCGGCGGCCGCATCGTCGTGCTGGATAGCTCCCCGCCGAAAGACAACCTGCTCCGCCCGTTCATCGAACTGCACCTGCGTTATGGCATCCCACTGCTGGGGCGGCTGATCGCTGGCCGGAACGGCGCCGACGCTTACCAGTACCTCCCCGCCTCCACCCAGTCCTTCAAAACGCCCGACGAACTCGCCGCCCTGATGCGTGCGGCGGGTATCCGCAGCGTCGCCTACCACCTGTTCATGTTCGGCACGATGGCCGTCCATTGGGGGGAGAAACCCGCATGAAACGCCTCATTATCGGCATCTCCGGCGCGTCCGGCGTCATCTATGGCATCCGCCTGCTCGAAGTCCTCGCCCAGGACAAATCCATCGAGACCCACCTGATCCTCAGCCCCTCGGCCAAAGCCACCATCGCCCAGGAGACCGACTGGAAAGTGAGCGCGGTCGAGGCCCTGGCCGATGTCGTCCACAAACCCGGCGATGTCGGCGCCAGCATCGCCAGCGGCTCCTTCCAGACCATGGGCATGATCGTCGCCCCGTGCAGCATCAAGACCCTCTCGTCCATCGCCCACAGCTACGACGCCGACCTCATGACCCGCGCCGCCGATGTTCAGTTGAAGGAAGGCCGCCCCGTCCTGCTCATGGTGCGCGAGACGCCCCTGCACCTCGGCCACCTGCGCCTGATGACCCAGGCCGCCGAAATCGGCGCCATCCTCATGCCGCCCGTGCCCGCCTTCTACGGCCAGCCCCGCACTATCGATGACCTCATCAACAGCACCGTTGGCCGGGCGCTGGCCCGCATCGGCATCCAGAATGCGTTATACTTTGAATGGTTGGGGATGAGCAAGGAGAAGCCGCCCACCGATGAATGACGATCTGCACCCCACCTTGCAGCAGTTCCTGGAAGAACAGTCCACGCTGGCGCTGGCGACCATCAACGACCAGGGCGAGCCGGAAGTCGCCCCGCTGTTTTACGTCTCCGACGAGCGCCACAATCTCTACTGGTTCTCCAACACCACCGTCCGCCACAGCCGTAACCTGACCGCCCGGCCACAGGTCGCCGCCACCATCTACCCGATTGTCTGGCAGTGGAGCGATATCGTCGGCGTGCAGATCGAAGGCCGCGCCGAAGCCATCACCGACGAGCGCATCCGCGAGCAGATCATGACAATCTACCTGCGGAAGTTCCTGCTGCCCGCCTCGTTCGATGCCGCCATCTCCGCCAGCACGCTCTACGTCCTCCGCCCGCATTGGATTCGCTGGATCGACAACAGCGTCGAGTTCGGCTTCAAATCCGAGTTCACCCTGGAAGGTTGACCTCTCTACTGGACTGTCCCCACGCGCTTCTCGTCGCCTCGTCCGTGATTGTCGCTGGAGACGGGCCGGGTGGCGCAGGTTTGGGGGTAGTCCCGCGAGTGAACCCAAAAGGGGTTTGGCGTTCACCTTCCCACTCGGATCCGTCCGCATGACGGGATTGCCGTTCACATAGGCATAGCGGTTGCAGACCTCCAGCGGATCGAGCGAGGGGAACTGGCCGAGGGCGGGACTGAAGTAACGCGCCCGGTCGTAGACCAAGCCCTCCAGTTTTCTCGGCTACGTAACATACTGCTCCCAATACGCAATGGCTTGCGCCAATGACTTGGGTGCCAGTGTATTCCAATCGCGGTCGGGATAGATTTCCGCAATCATCTTGAGGCAGAGACCAACAAGTTTCTTCTGTTCCGCGCTCAACGCATCCAGAGCAAGAAATTGCCGTCCATTCCCAATGTATTTTTCATACCAATCGGATGGGGGCGGCAGCCCTTCATCTCCAATGAATTGCCATATGGACGGGGGCGGTATGAGAAACGGAATAAAGGTTTCCGAAAAAGCATCGAGTTCGTCAGTGAATTGTAAAACCCCCAACAAGAAAGCCGGCAAGTAGTAACGAAAAGCATCCGGCTTCAAAAAGACCATTCCGGCACGAAGATCCCAGAGGTGTTGCATGGTGACATCTTGCCAACGAACACCGACCAGTTCTTGTTCGATATCTTCGATACCAGTGCTTCCGATGTTGTCATCACCCGGATAGGGTGTATTCTCAAAGCCCTTTCGCATCTGCTGCACAAATTCTTGTATTTGCTCGGCTGTAATCATCGTTCACACCCTCTGTGCCAGAATGGATGAAACAACTTCGATCTCAAGTTTGGTGTAGAGTATAAGACGAAGGAAGGATAGAAAGCCATAGCTCGCGCCGACCATCGCCCGCAGTCGGTTGGCCCGATCCCAAGTATTGCCATTCGTCCCGTCATGGATCAGCTTGCCGTTGCCGTCGGTGCTGTATCCCGCGCTGATGATCGGGTTGTCGGCGTAGTAAGGCTGCCCCACCGGCTCGCCCTCGCCTTTCCCTAATCCCATTGCTCACAAGTTAAGGGTTGGAAAGGGCAGTCAAGGACAAAAGAGTGGTTAGCTTATCAGGGGGTGGTTTTCGTTTGACAATGCCGAGTAGCTTGGCGTTCTGGGCAAGATAGGTGACCAAGTCATCCGCCTGACCACGGTCGTGAGCCTGGGTGAAATAGTAGAGACTGCGATAGACCATCTCGATGGAGATGCTGGCAAAAGGACGGTTGAGAAGATCAGACACAGCATCGGTGAGATCAACCAGCACGGCATAGAGCAACCAGGTTGTCCACAGTTGTAAGGTGACCGCATTCTGCGAACCACTCCAGAAGTAGGCCAGACCGAGCAAGCGTTTGACCACGTTGTAAGCATCTTCGATGCGCCAGCGCTGCCAGTAGAGGGCAATGGCATAGGCAATAGGCAGCTTGAGCGGGTCGAGTTCATTGGTCAGATAGCGATACCAACAGCCCTTGTGCAACATGTCAATCAAGCGTAGCCGCTGACGGGTCTCACCTTGACCAATCCAGACCAGGCGGTCATGAACAGCCGCATGGGTGTAAAGAACCTGATCGACAGTAAAGGCGAGGTTCTTTTTGGCACGGGTGATAAAGGTGACACCTTGGGTGGTCAGTTGGGCAAACATGGCGAAATGGGTGTAACCCAGGTCGAAAATGAGCAACATCCCCCGTTGCACGCTCGCCTGGATGATCGGCCAGAAGCTTTGATCGTTCACCGTCGGGTTCGGTTCGTACCAGACCTGACGCGGCAGACGCGAACCTACTTCCAG
>JAEUQZ010000384.1 GCA_016788965.1 Anaerolineae bacterium
CTGGGGAAGCTGCTCGGTGGTGGCCGGGGTCGTTTTGCCGTCTTTGAAGAGTGTGATTCGCATCAGGTTTGGTGGGTATGCGCCGATATGAGGTGGAGTGTAACAGCAACGGGCATGGCCGCGCGAATCCTAGCCGTCCAGGACATCGACGGCGGCCAGCATCAGCACATCACCCCAGCCGGTGGCATCCGCGCCTTCCCAGACAGGCAGGCGTTCGAGGGTCGCCCAGTTGTAGACCGCCAGTTCGAGGTGATACGCGCCGGGCGGGGCATCGGACGGGATGGTCAGGCAGGGATCAAAGGCAAGCGGCTGTCCCGGCTCAGCGGTTCCGAGGCCGGCGTCGTGCTGAGCCAGGCTGCGGTTCCCGGTGAGATCGACGAGGTGCAGCCCGGCGGAAAGGCTGCCATCGAGCGACTGGAGGGGTTCGAGGTCGATTTCGACACAGAGTAGGTCGCCGGGGCGGACAAAGAACTGCTGGGCGGCATCGGGGCTGCGGCGGACTCGCAGGGCGCTGCCGAACTGGAAGGCGAGGTCATCGGAGTTGCCCAGGTCAAAGCGGTAGAAGATCATGTTGATGAGGCTGTCGCGGTAGGCGATGTGGCGGGTCTGGTCAAGCAGGGCGGCGATGTGCCAGGTCTTGGCGGTGTTGATGGGCAGCGCGACCCAGACCGAAGGTGCGTCGGCGAAGCGGTCAAGCAGCGGGCGCAGTTCGCCGAACGAATGGAGCCGCCAGGAGAGATCGAGGGCGAAACCGCTGCGAAGATGGAGGCGCTGATCGTAATAAGCGGCGGGACTGATGGGGGCGAAGTCGGTGATGATGAGGTCAAGCGGCTGGCGGGACTCGGCGACGCGCTGCATGGTGGCCTGCCAGGGGGATTTCTCCGACCAGAATTCGCGGAACATGGCGACCTGGGTATAGGCCAGCCAGCCGAGCAGGGCGGCAATCAGAGCGGTCTGGAGGCGCGGGGTGATGACAGCCATCAGGCGCAGACTCCGGAGTCCAACGGCGACCAGCAGCGCCCCGGCGGGCAGGATGGCGATGACGTAGCGCACCTGATAAACCGGGGCGACGAGCGCGTTCAGGGTCAGCAGGGCGACCGGGGTAATGATGAACCACAGCACGAGCAGCAGCACCGCCGAGGTGTGTTTCCGGTCGAAGATGCGAATCGCACCGAGCAAAGCCGGCAGGGCGGTCAGGCCGGGATGGGCGCTGGTGAGGATCAAAACCAGGGCGGCCAGAGTCGCCAGATTGGTGGGGACGGGGATCGCCAGCGGGCCGGAGGGGTTGGCGCGAATCTGGGCGAGCATGATGGGCAACCAGGGCGCGAAGAGCAGCGCGGCGACCCCATAAGGGATCAGGCCGCGCCAGCCGAGGCGGGGTTTCCGCAGGGTGACGAGGGCGTGGAGCAGGTGCGAGGCGATCAGGAGCGCGGCGCTGTAATGGGTGTAAAGCAGGGCAGCGAGGCTGAGGGCGTAGATTAAGGCGCGGGGGAAGGATGGCCGCGACCGCCAGCGGAGGTAGAACCAGGAGGCCAACGCCGCCAGCGCCAGCAGCAGGGCATACATGCGGGCTTCGCGGGCATAGTAGAGGGTGAAGCTGGCCGTGCCGAGGACGATGAGGGCGATCAGTCCGGTCCAATGATCGAACAGGCGGCGGCCCAGCGCATAGGTGGCAACCAGAGCGATCAGCACCGCCCAGGCTGAGGGCAGGCGCAGGGCGGTTTCGCTGTTCCCGGCGACGAGTGTCCAGCCTTCCATCGCCAGAAAGTAGAGCGGTGGGTGGACATCCTGGCGGACCCGTTCCAGCGTGAGGCGGGGATCACGGGGTTGGACGGCCCAGGCTGTCCAGGCTTCATCGTTCCACAGGCTTTCGCGGCCAATGCCCTGAAGAGCGAGACCGTAGACGATCAGCAGGACGGCGACTGCCAGCAGCCAGCGGCCCGGCCTGCCGGGAAGCGCGGCGCTCATTCGGGCGGCTGGGGACGGCCGTAGAGCCACCAGAAGGAGTCCTGCGGGTAGACCGGGCGCAGGACTTCATCCCAGAGGAAGGGCGCTTCCTGGATATTGCCGCGCAATCCGCCATCGACTTTGCCGAGTTTGGGCTTGAGGCCGCTGCCTTCGAAATCGGACGGGGGCAGTTCGGCGAGGCGTTCGGCGACGATGGTGCGGCGCAGCGCCTCCGGTAGGTAGGCGTTGGCGCAGGCGCGGGGGTCTTCCCGGCATTCGTCGAGGTAGGTCTGGATATCGCGGAGGCGGGCTTCGGCTTCGCGGAGCATTTTCTTGGCGTAAGCGACGCCCCATTCGGCGCGGACTTTGGCGTGCTGGTCGTGGAGCTTGAGCAGCAGGTCGGCTTCGGCCTGGCTGAGGCGGTCGCGGAGGGCGTTCAGCCGCCGGAAGCGCAGGAGCATCGCGCCGGGGGTGAGGCGGGCGGTTGTGATTCGGAGCTTGCCGTAGAGTTCGTCTTCGTAGATATAGGGCACGAGCATTTCGACCATCGCCTTGAGTTCGGTGAGGTCCTGTTCGATGGAGTAGGGATTTTCAGCCATGAAGACACATCCTTCACTTGTTGAAGGAGAGTCTAACGCAAAGGCGAGAATCTGAACAGAAAACGCCCCTTGCTAGAAGGGGCGTGTATACATGGCAGGGGGAGCGTTTAGCTTTCGGAGACGGGCTGCTGGTCGGTTTCAATGAAGAAGACGGGCGTGGTCAGGACGCGGCGCACCGGGCACTTGGTGGCGATTTCCAGCAGGCGAGCGTGCTGAGTCTCGTCGAGCGGGCCGTGGAGGACGATCTTTTCGCGGACTTCGTGGACGAACTGGGCATCACCCTGGTAGCCGGGGTATTCGGAGGCTTTGAAACGCTCGATGTTCAGGTAGACCTCGATCTTCTCCAGGGGCCAGTTCTTGCGGGTGGCATAGCCCCGGACGGTGATCGCCACGCAGCCGCCCAACGCGCCGAGGAGTTCCTCCATTGGGTCGGGGGCGGTGTTGGTTCCACCGGATTCGATGGTCTCATCGGCATACCAGGTATGGTTGCGGGTGCGGGCTACGGCGAGATACCCGGTGTCGTTCGTCACAGTAACGTTAGTCATATTTGCTCCATTTTGCACAAGCAGACTATACCATAGAGAAGCCTGCTGGCCGGGTTTTCTTACGAACGTCCGGAAATGTCCAGGGTGATGCCGCTGATCGAGCGGCTGCCCTCGGCGGCGAGGTAGGCGATGGCGTCGGCGATTTCTTCGGGTTTAACCCACTTGGAGAAATCGGCGTTGGGCATACTGGCGCGGTTGGGCGGGGTATCAATGGTGCTGGGGGCGATGCCGTTGACGGTGATGCCGTGGGGCAGGAGTTCGGCGGCCATGCTCTCGACGATGCGTTGGGCGGCGGCTTTGGAGGCGGTGTAGGCGGCATGTCTGGCTGTGCCCTTGTAGGCGGCGCGGGCCAGGATGACGATGATGCGCCCGGCGATCTGATGCTCGACCATGTGCCGCGCGGCGCGCCCAGCGGTGACATAGACGGAGCGGGCGTTGAGGTTCATCATCTTGTCCCAGACATCCAGGCCGGAGTCGTGGACGGGTTTGCCGGCGTCATAGCCGCCGACGGTGTGGGCCAGCACATCGATGTGGCCGAAGCGGGCTTCGACCTCGCACACGAGGGCATCGATGCTGGCGGGGTCGGTGACATCGGCGGTCAGGGCTGTGCCGGAAAGCTCCTGGGCGAGGGCGGTGATTTCATCCGGTTTGCGACCGACCAGGACGAGCGATGCTCCGGCGGCATGGAAGCGGCGGGCGACGGCCTGCCCGACGTTCCCGCCCGCGCCAGTGACGATGACGACCTTATTGGTGAATTCTGCCGACATGTTCAATCTCCCTGAGTGTGGACTGTGCAGCCTTCAATGAGGATGAGTCTGCGCTGACCTGCTCTATGTTACGCTGAATTGGGCGGAATGGATTGAAGTTCGGCGCGGTCGGGTGGTTTAACTGGTGTTGCAGACTGGGGGAAGTCATTGGCTGTACGATGAGCATCCGGGTTTTTCCACAGAAGTGAGGTGGATCATGCTCTCGAAGGCGACGGCCATGACAACGCTCCCCGCCCACGATCTTCAGCGGGCGCTGGCGTTCTATCAGGATCGGTTGGGGTTGACGCCGCGATAACCTGCCGCGAAAGTCTTGTGAAATGACGATCAAGAAGCGCAGATACACAGTGCTTGTACTGGTAGCACTCAGCCTTATTGGTTGTGCAGTGAGCTTTTGGTTTTGGAGAGAATCGGGGCGTCACATTCCGATGGCGATCCAGCCAACTGCCCAGTTTCTGCTAGAGCATCCCGAACCACGCCCAGAATTTCTTGTGGGGATGGATCCACCTCCACAAAAAACTTTGGAATCCAACGAACAAATCTGTGTATGTGTGTGGCCGGGTGCTTTTATGCGTGCTGAAGATATATATCAATCTGCTAAAGATCATGTCGTGTGGAATACAAGATTTGTGGTAAATGGACGTACTCTTATGTCAATTGGTGAAGTCGGCTTTGATTTCCCCGCAGGAATGATCCAAATCATCAATGGAGAAATGACAGGCGCTGTTCGATTTTGTTTTTTGCCCGATGTAGGAGTGGGCCTCAGTATCGCGGAAGTCATAACTACAGACATGTCTGGAACCGAGCATAGATATAGATGGGTCTTTTTTAAGGAAGAATAATATGCGTTTGTGCGGTTTAACTGACGTTGCAGACTGGGGGAAGTCATTGGCTGTACGATGAGCATCCGGGTTTTTCCACA
>JAEUQZ010000385.1 GCA_016788965.1 Anaerolineae bacterium
ATTAGTGTAACGCGGTTTGAGATTCCTGACACGGAAGATTAAGCGGTGGTTCACGGCCCGGCGGCCTCGGTGCTTTGCGGGCCGGGCAGCACCTGGATGAAGATGGTCGTGGGCGGGCTGGCGGTTCCATCCTGGCGGTAGGCTATGGCGCTCAGGGAATGGTTGCCAACGCCCTGGGCGAGCCAGCCCATCGTCACGGTGAAGGTCGGCACAGCGGGGGCGACCTCCGGTTGGCCTTCATCCAGCAGGATGTCATCCACCAGCAGCTCGACGCGGGCGACGCCTTCGCCGCTGTCTTCCGCGACCAGATCGACCCGCAGTTCAGCGCCTTCGACGATGGTGCTGGCGTTGGGCGGGAACAGAAAGCGGACACGGGGCGCATCCGGGGTCGGGGGCGGCGTGTTGGTGATGTTCCCTTGGCGCAGATTGCATCCGGCCAGCAGCAGGGCAGCCAGCATGACCAGTAGGCGGCTCAGCACTCGACACATGCGGAGAGTGTCCCAGCTTCTTCGATGCCCAACCACTGGTTGAAGGTGAACAGCCATTCGCGGCTGGTCTCGTCATCGCGCACGCGCACCGACTCGACGTACCAACCGGAGTCGGCGGTGGCGTCCTGGCCGATGCAGCAGCGGGTCAGGTCGCCCAGGTCGGGCACTTCCAGGATGAACTTGTCGATGCTGCCCTGCTCAAAGGCAAAGACATCCTGTGGGGGGAGATAGAGCGACTCGGTCTGGCCCTGCGTGCCGAACAACTGCACGAACACGTTCGAGTCGGTTCCGCCGAGGGGTTGGTCGCCCGTCCTGACCCAGAGATAGTAGATGTTGGTCTTCATCTGCCGCCCTCATGGTGATGCTGGTCTACTCAGCATTATCTCTGCCGGGGAGGTTCGGCGCAAGCGGGGACGGGCTGCATAACCCGTTGAACTCACTACTCACCCCGCCTGTTTTCCTGCTTCCAGACCTCCTCAGAATTCGTGATCCACCCCATCCGTGAAGAATTGCGCGATTCCAATCTCACGATAAAATTCATGTTAAGGATGTTAAAAGGAGGTTAAATTGAAACGCTATAGTGTTCTGCTGTTGGTTTTCATGCTGTTCATCGTCCTGATCCCGGCTTCGGCCCAGGATCAAACGCTGACGGTCCTCTGCACACCGCAGGAGGATTGGTGCGTCGCCATGACGCAGGCCTTCCAGGAACAGACCGGCATCCAGACCAGCTACGTCCGTCTGTCTTCCGGCGAGGCGCTGGCCCGCATCCGCGCCACAGCGGATAATCCAGAATTCTCGGTCTGGTGGGGCGGCCCGGCGGATGCGTTCATCGCCGCTAACGAAGAGGGCCTGCTGGAAGCCTATGAATCGGAGAATGCCGCCGCCATCGACGAAGCCTATCGTGGGGCAGATAATTCGTGGTCGGGCGTTTACGTAGGCGCGCTGGGTTTCTGCTCGAACACCGAACTGCTGGAAGAATTGGGCGTGGAAGCGCCGACTTCCTGGGACGATCTGCTCGACCCGGCGCTGGCGGGAAACGTGGCGATGGCGCACCCGGCGACCTCCGGCACGGCTTTCACGGCGTTCTGGACGGTCGTGACGCTGAAGGCGGATGAACTGGAAGCGGAAGCGGCCGGCACGGGTTACGATGAAGACGGCGTGCCCACCGAGGCGGCTGTCGATAATGCCTTCACTTATTTCGCGGCGCTGCACCAGAACATCCTGCAATACACACGCTCCGGTTCCGCGCCGGGCCGTCTGGCAGGCGGCGGGGAAGTGGCCGTAGCGATCATCTTCTCGCATGACTGCGTGAAGCTCCAGGTCGAAGGCTTCCAGGATATCCTGGTCAACACCTTCCCCGAAGAAGGAACCGGCTATGAGATCGGCGGCATGGCGATCATCCGCGATGCGCCGGAACTGGAAGCGGCCAAGCTGTGGTACGACTGGGCGCTGACGGCGGATGCCCAGGCTATCGGCCAGACGGTGAACTCGCTCCAACTGCCGACCAACCCGGATACGCCGGTATCGGAACTGTCGGTCAATCTGGAAGAAGTGAACCTGGTGGAATACAACTTCGCGGCGGCGGGCAAGAACCGCACCACGCTGGTGGAACGGTTCGACGCGGAGATCGCGCCAGAACCGGTCGAATAAAAGAAGGCCAGTCACTCAGGGACGCTCAATCGAGCGTCCCTTAATTTTGTTCAAAAGAGATACAGGATACCTTCATTGTCTTCAGCCAGACGACTCTTCAAAGATTTCGTGCGTACTTTTCGGGATCCGGTGCTGGCGGTTGGGCTGATCGTCGCGGTGCTGTTCGTGGCGGTGACGATCCTGGCGCCGATCTTATCGATGATCGCCACCGGACTTTCCGGCGAAGGGTTGGGCAAGTTCGAGCGTTACATCACCGACCCGGTTTACCTGAACATCATCCGCAACACCATCGTCATGGGGCTGGCCGTCGCTTTGATCGGCACGCTGCTGGGTTTCCTGTTTGCCTATGTGCAGGTGAAGGTCAAAGTCCCGTTCAAGGGCTTCATGCACATCATTGCGCTGATCCCGATCATCTCCCCGCCGTTCGCGCTGGCGAGCGCGATCATCATCCTGTTTGGCCGGAATGGTCTGATCACACGCGGGGTTTTCGGCACACGCTGTCTCTGGGGGGAAGGGCGTGGCTGCAACGACATCTATGGGCTGGATGGCCTGACGCTGGTGCTGGCGCTGTCGTTGTTCACCGTGGCCTATATGAACCTGAAAGGGATGCTGGAGGCGCTCGATCCGGCGCTGGATGAGGCCGCGACCAACCTCGGCGGCAGCAAATGGCACATCTTCCGCACTGTGACTGTGCCGATGCTCGTGCCGGGGCTGGCAGGGTCGTTCCTGCTGCTGTTCGTGGAAGCGATTGCCGACCTCGGCAATCCGCTGGTGCTGGGCGGCAATTATGAAGTCCTGGCGACGCGCATCTATGTCTCCATCGTGGGGCTGTTCGATACGAATGGCGCGGCGGCGCTGTCGGTCATTCTGCTGGTTCCGTCGCTGACTGTGTTCATGGTGCAGCGCTACTGGATCAACCGCGCCTCAGTGGTTTCGGTGACGGGCAAGCCGACCGGTAAGCCGCAGCAGATCGAGCATCCGGTGGTGCGGTGGGTGCTGTTCGCGGCAGTGATGTTCATCTGCCTGCTGATCGTCGCCATCTACGGGACGATCTTCGTGGGGGCGTTCACCCAGGTGCTGGGCGTGAATAACGCCTTCACGCTGGAACACTTCGACTTCGTGATCAACGGGTACGGCTCCGAGGCCATGACCGATACGACGGTACTTTCGGCGATTGCCACGCCGATAGCCGGGTTCATGGGCATTTTCATCGCCTTTCTGGTGGTGCGGAAGCCGTTTCCAGGGCGCGGGGCGCTGGATTTCGCCACGATGCTGGGGATCGCCCTGCCAGGGACGATCCTGGGCATTGGGTATCTGATCGTGTTCAACAACCCGATTGAACTGACCATCCCCATCGGGGAGACGCCGCTGGTGATTCCGATCATCCCCAAGCTGACGGGCGGTAGGGCGCTGCTGGGCGGGGCGCTGGCGATCATCCTGGTGTATATCGTCCGCAGCGTGCCGGCGGCGCTGCGTTCGGGCGTGTCGCTGCTGTCGCAGATCGATCCGGCCATCGAAGAAGCCTCGACCAGCCTGGGAGCCAACAATGCCCAGACCTTCCGGCGGATCACGCTGCCGTTGATCCGACCGGCCTTTCTCTCCGGGTTGATGTATGCCTTCGCGCGGTCGATGACGACCATCTCGGCGATTGTGTTCCTGACGACGCCGCAGACGAAGATCATGACCGCGCAAATCCTGAACGAAGTCGAGAATGGGCGTTTTGGCAACGCCTTCGCCTACTGTGTGATTCTGATCCTGATCGTACTGGTGTCGATTGGCATCCTGACGGTGCTGGTGGGCGGATCGAGCGCGGCCAGCCGTGGGTTGCAGGGGGGACGATAATTCCATGAGCGACACAGCCAGTCTGGTTTTGCAGTCTGTCGTCAAGAAGTTCCCTCAGCGCGAAGGCAGCGGCGAATTCACGGCCGTCGATACGGTGTCGCTGGACATCAAGAAGAGCGAGTTCGTCACCTTGCTGGGGCCGTCCGGCTGCGGGAAGACGACCACGCTGCGCCTGATCGCCGGATTCGAGTCGCCCACGGCGGGGCGCATCATGCTGGACGGGAAGGACATCACCAGCCAGCCGCCGAACAAGCGCGATATGGCGATGGTGTTCCAGAGTTACGCGCTCTTTCCGCATATGAGCGTGTTCGAGAATGTGGCTTACGGGCTGCGGATCAAGCGGCTGTCTTCCGGCGATATTCAGAGCAAAGTCGGCGGGACGCTGGAATTGATGGGGCTGGGCACACTGGCCTCACGCCGCCCGAATCAGCTTTCGGGCGGGCAGCAGCAGCGGGTGGCACTGGCGCGGGCGCTGGTGATGGAGCCGCGCGTGCTGCTCTTCGACGAGCCGCTCTCCAACCTGGATGCCAAACTGCGGGTGCAGATGCGGAGCGAGATTCACCGCTTGCAGCGCCGCCTGAATGTCACCAGCGTGTATGTCACCCACGATCAGGACGAAGCCATGGCGCTTTCTGACCGGATCGTGGTGATGAATGCCGGGAAGATCGAGCAGGTGGGGCCGCCGGAGGAGATTTACCGCTACCCCACGACCCGCTTCGTCGCCGATTTCATCGGGCGGGCCAATTTTCTCGATACGGTGGTCGATGCCGTGGAAGAGGGGCAGGCCGTGGT
>JAEUQZ010000386.1 GCA_016788965.1 Anaerolineae bacterium
GATACCACCACCGCCTCGACCACCGGGCTGATGGACATCGCCTCGCGCGGCTGGCTGTCATCCACTGAGTTGGCTCAGTGCGGGATCGCCCCGGCAGAGCGGCTGTTTGCCCATCTGTATCCGGGCGGCGCGGAGATCGGGACGGTGACACCCATCGCCGCCGCCGAGTGGCATGTCCGCCCCGGCATTCCGGTGTATCTGGGGCCGGGCGATGCGGGCGCGGCCACGCTCGGCGCGGGCAGCGGCGTGCCCGGCCATCCCTATGCCTATATCGGCACAAGCGGCTGGGTGGCCTTCACCGCGCCGAATCCCGGCAGGCCGGAAACAGGCGTCTTCACGCTGGCGCATCCGCAGCCGGGGCAGTTCATCTGCGTCGCGCCGCTGCTGACCGCCGCCGGTAATTTCGATTGGGCGCGGGGACTCTTCGGCGCGGAAAGCCACGCCGCCATGATCGACGCGGCGCTGGCCCAGCCGCCGTCGCGCCTGCTGTATTTGCCCTATCTGAACGGCGAACGCTCTCCCTTCAGTGACCCCTTCGCCCGTGGCGCTTTCATCGGGTTGGAACCGCGCCATGCTCAGGCCGATCTCGTCCGCGCGGTGCTGGAAGGTGTCGCGCTGGCCTACCGTCACGCCCTCGACAGCCTGATTACCGCCCCCGTCGCCCACCTGGTGCTGACGGGTGGCGGAACCCGTTCACCCGGCTGGTGTCAGATGATCGCCGACATCTGCGGCGTCGAGGTGAGCATTGCCCCAGACGCGGCCAACGTCGGGCTGCGCGGCGCGGTGCTGGCCGCTCAGGTCGCCCGCGGCGAGCGGACGGATTACGCGCTGGCGACTCACACTGCTCAGTCAGCGACCCTGCGCCCTGATCCATCGCTGCGTGCCCACCACGACCGCCAGTATGACCACTTCCGCGCGGCCTATCCCGCCCTGAAACCGCTCTTCGCGGATATGGCCGCCCCGAATGGACTGCCTTGACAGGGTATCCGATTGGGTTTATCCTCTCGCTCAGGTTGTCCTAGCCACGAGATCGATCATGTCGTCTGCTGTCCTGGTTCTGTGTTGTGTCTGTTGTATGGCGCGTCGCAGCCGGGGTTTGTATTGCTAGGTTCAGCATCACTTCTTGAGAAACCAACACCCCGGAACCCAACCGGGGTGTTTTCTTTTCACGCATAGGGGGATTCATCCATGACCACTCCTTCCGCTGCCCAGCCGTCCCGGACAGGGCTGGCCCGCTGGCAGCCTTCCGAAGATTGGCTGGCGACCTTCATCGGCCTCGCCATCGTCCTCATCATCGGGGCAGGGCTGCTCGGCCCCGGCCCGCAGACCGCCAACCTGACCGCCGCCGCTGGCGAAACCAAATCCGCTCAACTGCTGCCGCTTTCCGGTTGGCGCGTGACCGCCACCCTCGGCGGAACCAGCGCCACAGTTGAAAACAGCATCTCCGCGCTGACGGCGGGCAGCACCGTCGTCATCACCTGCCGCGAAGGGACGCTCACCGCCCAGGCTGCCGAGGTACTCCCCTCCGGCCTTGAAGCTCCCGCCGCTAACCGCGCCCAGATCGTGCTGGCGAACGAATGCGCTGCCGATGCTGCCGTATCCTATCGCACCAGCGCCGCCATCCCCTGGCCGGTCTTCAACGTGTTCAACCGCTGATCGGGAGGCCACATGACTACGCTCACCCAAACCAACGCATCGGCCACCACTGCCACGGACTCGAAACGCTATGGCTTCATCGTCGGCCTGATCCTGCTGATCGTCCTGACGCTGCTGGTCGCCGAGTTCGACCGCGCCATCGCTAATGCCTTCCGCGCCCAGGGCGTCGCCCAGAACCCGCTGGAATACCCGCTGACCGCTGCCGTCATCGGCCTAATCGCCAACGCCGCGCTGCGCCTCACCGGACTCTACGAATTCGTCCGCCCTGCCATCCGCACCGAGCTGTACCTCAAGATCGGCGTCGTCATCCTCGGCGCGCGCGTCAGCCTCGGCGATCTGGTTGGCATCGGCGCGGGCGGTCTGATCCAGGCGCTCATCATGGTCGCCTCGGTGTTCTTCTTCACCTGGTGGCTCGGCGGCAAATTCAAACTGCCGGAGACGCTCAAAGCGGTCATGGCCTCGGCGGTGTCCATCTGCGGCGTCTCAGCCGCCATCGCCGCCGCCGGATCAGTGCAGGCGCGCAAAGAAGAGATCACCTACGTGACTACGCTCGTCATCGTCACCGCCCTGCCGCTTATGGTGCTGATGCCCATCCTCGCCAACGCGCTGGGACTCGCGCCCGACGTGGCCGGGGCCTGGTTCGGCGGGAACATCGATACCACCGCCGCTGTCGTCGGCGCGGGCACAATCTTCGGTGAAGAAGCCCAGCGTGTCGCCACCATCGTCAAAGCCTCGCAGAATGTCCTGATGGGTTTTGTCGCCTTCGCCCTGGCGCTCTACTTCGTCAGCGTCGTCCAGAAAAACCAGGGCGAGCGTCCCTCGCCGCGCATCATCTGGCAGCGCTTCCCCAAGTTTGTCATCGGTTTCGTGCTGGTCTCCATCCTCACCTCGCTGAACGCCTTCACCCCCACGCTCATCCGCGAGATGAGTACCGCCTACCAGTGGGCGTTCACGCTGGCCTTTGTCTCCATCGGCCTCGATTTCTCGCTGACGGCCCTGCGTCAGGCCGGATGGAAACCCGTCATCGTCTATCTGGGAGCGACTCTGTTCAACACCATCCTGGCGCTCCTGGTCTCTAGCGTGATCTTCGGCGTCCTGTTCTAAACGGAGTCCTTGAAGGGAATACCATGAAAATCGCCAACAATGTCACCGAACTGATCGGCAATACCCCCCTGGTGCGGCTGAACCGCCTCACCGCCGGCTTGAAGGCGCAGGTGGTCGCCAAGCTGGAATACTTCAACCCCGCCCACAGCGTCAAAGACCGCATCGGCGTCTCCATGATCGAAGCCGCTGAACGCGCCGGCAGGATCGGCCCCAACACCGTCATCGTCGAGCCGACCAGCGGCAACACCGGCATCGCCCTGGCGATGGTCTGCGCCCAGCGCGGCTACAAGCTCATCCTGACCATGCCGGAAACCATGAGCAAGGAGCGCCGCAAGCTGCTTCGTGCCTATGGCGCTCAGTTGGTGCTAACCCCCGGCCCGGAAGGCATGACCGGAGCCATCAACAAAGCCAACGAACTGGCCGCCAATGATCCCAACGTCTTCATCCCCCAGCAGTTCGAGAACCCTGCCAACCCGGAGATTCACCGCCGCACTACCGCCGAGGAACTCTGGCGCGATACCGACGGCCAGATCGACATCCTCGTTTCCGGCATCGGCACGGGCGGCACGATCACCGGGGTAGGGGAAGTCCTCAAGCCCCGCAAACCTTCCTTCCGCGTCGTCGCCGTCGAGCCGGATGCTTCGCCCGTTCTCTCCGGCGGAGCCAAAGGCCCGCACGTCATCCAGGGCATCGGCGCCGGTTTCGTCCCCGGCATCCTCAATACCGCCATCTACGATGAGATCGTCCGCGTCAAGAACGACGATGCCATCAAAACCGCCCGCCGCGCTGCCGTCGAGGAAGGTCTCCTCTTCGGCATCTCCTCCGGCGCGGCCACCTGGGCCGCTCTGAGCGTCGCTGCCCGCCCGGAGAACGAAGGCAAGCTCATCGTCGTCATCATCCCGTCCTTCGGCGAACGCTACCTTTCGACCGTGCTGTATGCCGATTTAGAGGAATAAACATGCTCACGCGGCTCCGTGAAGATGTCCAGTCCGTCTTCGAGCGTGACCCGGCGGCCTACAGCCGCCTTCAGGTGCTCATCTGCTATCCCGGCCTGCACGCCGTTTGGATTCACCGCCTTGCCCAACGGCTGTGGAACGCCCATTTCAAACTGCTGGCGCACATGCTGGCCCGGCTTTCCCGCTGGCTGACCGGCATCGAAATCCATCCCGCCGCCAAATTGGGGCCGCGCCTCTTCATCGATCACGGCATGGGCGTCGTGATTGGCGAAACCGCCGAGATCGGCGCCGATGTCACCATCTACCACGGCGTGACGCTCGGCGGAGTCAGCCTCTCGCACGGCAAGCGCCACCCCACCATCGGCGATCACGTCGTCATCGGCGCGGGCGCGAAGGTCCTGGGCGCGATCACCATCGGGCAGCACACCCGCATCGGCGCCAACGCCGTCGTCGTCAAAGATGTGCCCGCCAATCAGGTCGTTGTTGGCATTCCCGGCAGGCCGGTCGCCCGCCGTGATGACCCCGCCGATGCCGGCCTGCCCGATCTCCACCATGACATCCTGCCCGACATCCTCTCGGATCGTCTGGAACGCATGACCCGTCGCCTCGACCAGATGGATCATGCCCTGCGGCTGGTCGTCAGCGGCGAACCGGTCGATCCTTCCGTCTTCCCGCTCCCCGATCCCGAACCCGACTACGTGATCTGATCCGCCGTCCCTCTGCCGCTGAGCCACCCTCCGGCAGAGGGCGGCGCTCCGCTTTTGAACCCTCTTTCCTCTGCATTCCTCCGTTTCCTCTGTGTCTTTGTGGTGGTATAGGTTTTTCCATCCGCCATTGGTCGGAGGTTGCTCCTCATCGGGAAGTCCTACCCACAATCCGGTCTTGGCCGGATGAGTCATCCCCGGTTCCAGAGTATCTTGTGCCTATGAATTCACGCGGGCAAATCGGCTCGCTCAAGAACCAGGAGCAGTACCCATGCAGTACCTCAAGACCACGATCCCGGCTTCGATGGATGTCCTCACTGAGGCGCTCCGCG